>NZ_DCYU01000110.1:0-9474 GCF_002331165.1 Pseudoalteromonas sp. UBA2102 | reverse complement strand
CGCAGGTATGCTGGCATTGCCAATAGCCTCTGCAGGGCTTGGATTTAATACCGCGCTTGCACTGATAATAGCCAGCTGGTTACTGATGACCTACACCGCTTTATTAATGCTAGAGCTCCACCAATACGCCCCTAGAGATGCAACGTTAAACACCTTAGCAAAGCGCTGGTTAGGAAAGCGCGGCCAGTACGTAGCTAACTTTTCGATGATATTTTTGTTTTACGCCCTGTGCGCAGCCTATATAGCCGGGGGTGGCGCGCAGTTGCAGTCGCGTATTAGTAGTGATTTGAGCATAAACATAGCGCCACAAATTGCCTCTATTGTTTTAGCCATTGTAATAGGTAGCGTGGTTACTTTAGGCACCAGTAAAGTAGATAAACTTAACCGCGTGTTATTTACGATTAAAATTTTAGTACTAGGCAGCTTGTTTTATATGCTTACACCCTATGTACAAGGTAAGCACTTACTTGAAATGCCCGTTGAGCAAGGGCTGATTTTATCTGCCTTACCCGTTATTTTTACCTCATTTGGTTTTCATGGCTCTATTCCGTCAATTGTTAAGTATGTGGGGCTGGAAACAAAAGTATTGCGTAAGGTAATGATTGCAGGGGCTGCTTTACCTTTAGTGATTTATATTTTTTGGCAACTGCTTAGCCAAGGGATTATGCAGCAAAGTGATTTACTCAATAGTAATGGCTTAACAGGCTTTGTAGAGAGTGTGGCAAATATTGCGCATAATCCGCAGGTAACAAGCGCTGTTACACTGTTTGCCGACTTAGCATTGGCCACCTCTTTTTTAGGTGTTAGCTTAGGGTTATTTGATTTTTTTGCTGATGCATTTAATAAAGGCGACACCAAATCAGAAAGAATAAAAACCGCACTAATTACTTTTATTCCCCCTTTAGGGTTTGCGTTATTTTACCCTCAGGGATTTATAATGGCGCTAGGCTATGCAGCCATCGCCCTTGTGGTATTAGCAATATTTTTACCGGTTTCTATGGTGTATAAGCAGCGTAAATCGGGCCCTCAAACGGGATACCAAGTGCGAAGTGGTAATATGGGTTTAGCGGTGGCAGGGCTGTGCGGCGTTGTAATTATTGTCGCCCAATTTATGCAAATGTTGGGATTAGTACCCGCTATTGGTTAATAACAAAACTAACCCCTTTAGCTTAAAGGGGTTAGTTAAAAATGTTAAAATACCCGAGACTCACCACGGCCTGTAGCCTGAGAAGCTGCTTGTAACTCACCGTCTTTATTTACAATAACCTGCAAATCGCCAAAACGGCGCTCATTCAGTGTGTAGCCCATTTTTATAAGTTCAGCTTGAGTGTTTTCACTGAGCCCTGCGTGTGTTCTGATTACGTTTTTAGGCCATAACTGATGATGAAACCGCGTGCTATTAACAATATCGTTGGCGCCCATGTTAAATTCAACCGCATTTAAAATAGATTGATACACCGAGCTAATAATTGTTGTGCCCCCAGGCGAGCCTGTGACCATTTTAACGCTGTTGTTTTTGAGCAGTATGGTTGGCGACATTGAGCTAAGCATACGCTTTTGTGGCTGAATTTCATTGGCTTTACCGCCGAGCGCACCAAAGGCGTTCATTACCCCAGGTTTAGCGCTAAAGTCGTCCATTTCGTCATTTAATATAAAGCCTGCCCCTTCAACCACAACGCCACTACCAAAGCTTAAATTAATCGTTGTGGTATTGGCCACCGCATTACCCATTTTATCAATAATAGAAAAATGCGTGGTTTGCTCACTTTCTTTGAGGCCTGGTTTAATGTTTTCGGTCGTTGAAATAGCTGTTAAAGAAATATCTTTACTGCGCGCTTTTAGGTAATCAATATGAGTAAGCTCAGTCACTGGTACATCAAAAAAGTCCGGATCGCCCAAGTACTCTGCTCTATCGGCAAACACACGTTTACCTATTTCAGCAAGTAAATGTACGTATTGAGTAGAGTTATGTACCAGCCCCATTTCACTTTTTTTAAGCTCAAACATTTTTAGCCACTGCAAAATAGCAATTCCGCCAGAGCTTGGCGGTGGAGAGGTTAATACTTCATAACCGTTCCAGTTAGCTTTAATCGGCGTGCGCGACACAGCCGTGTAATTAGCCAAATCAGTTTGGTTAATAATGCCACCGTGCTGGTGCATAAAGTTGGCAATAATGCGGGCCGTTTCGCCTTTATAAAACCCGTCTTGACCGTTATCTCTTATGCGCTTTAAAGTAGCGGCTAGCTCAGGCTGTTTAAAAACCCGATTTGCTTTTATATCTGCAAAATAGTGTTTAAAATTTACATTTATATTTTGTTTGTCTAAATGAGCAATGTATTGTGCGACCCCCTGAGCCAATTTGGGCGGCACTTTAAAGCCTTGCTCTGCTAAGGTAACCGCAGGCTGTACTAATGTTTGCCATTTTAAGGTGCCGTGTTTTTGATGCGCCAGCCACATACCGGCTACGCTCCCTGGTACACCACTTGCGTGAATACCATAAATTGACTTGTTTTTAATTACATCGCCCTTGGCATCTAAATACATATCTCTGTGCGCTGCTTGGGGAGCCGTTTCCCGATAATCTATAAAGTCGCCTTTCCCCTCTTTTTGTATAAGCATAAAGCCTCCCCCGCCAATATTTCCGGCTTCGGGAAGCGTTACCGCTAATACAAATTGCGCAGCAATAGCCGCATCAACGGCATTTCCACCTTGCTCTAAAATAGCTTGTGCTGTATCTGCACTAAACGAGTCAGGCATTGCGACAGCGCTTTTAGTAACTTGCTCTGCCTGCACGCTAAATATACAAAATTGTGCAATCAACACACTCTTAACAATGAGCCGGCTTGGTCGAAAAAATAACCCCATAAAACATCCTTACTTTATTATTTGAATCTCGCTTGGCTCATTTATGCATACCATAGAATGTTAGGTCAATGTTTATACAAGTAATTTTTTGTATGCTATAACGCCTTTGCGTATAAAACGGCATCCAAATCGCCTTGTTCATCAGTGTGTATATAGTTTTTGACCCAGGTAAACCCCAGCTTTTGCATGACGCTAATTGAAGCTTTATTATCGGCCAGTGCCATTGCTGATAGTGTTTTTATCTCTGGCTGCATTTTTAAGGCTTTACATAATGCACTAGCCGCTTCCGTTGCATAACCCTGTCCCCAACTAGATTGCTTAAAGCGCCACCCTATTTCAATATTTGTAAAATCGGGAGTTTGAGTAAAAAAGTGCATAGGCCTAATCAGCACCCACCCTATAAAAGAGTCCTCTTTTTTAAGGGTGATTTTCCACAGCCCCCAGCCTTTGTTTGCATTTTTATAGGCAAGCATTCTGGGGATCCCTATTTCTTTAATTTGTTTTAATGTCGAAGGCGTTCCTCGGTTTATGTATTTCATTACCGCGGGGTCTTGATCTAGTTCATGCAGCAGCGGCCAATCGTGTTCATTCATTAATTTGAAATTTAAGCGTGTTGTTACAGGTATGTTCATCTTCGCTGTTCTATTATTAAGTGGAATTAATTATTTGTCTCTAAGGAGAGATAGCACATGAACAAATTAGCAGGTTTAGCTTTATTAGGCACTTTAATTACACTAACGGGCTGTGAAGATGCTCAGGAAGTACAAGAAGATGCAAAAGATAAAAGCGCGCAAATGCAAGAGCAGCTTGGTGACACATGGAACGATGTAAAAGATAAAGCCACAGAGCTTAAAAATGATGAGTCATTAAATGAGTTGCTTGAACAAAGTAAAGTAATGGGCTTAGACATGTACGACGATGGCAAAGAGATTGCCGTTGATGCATGGATAAAAAGCAAAGAAGCAGCCGGTGAATTAACCGAAAAAACAAAGCAAAAAGCGCAAGAAATCGCTGAAGAAATTGAAGAAGCGCGTGAAGAACATGCTGAAAAACAGTAATATTATTGATACTAATTCATTTAATTAAGTAATTTGCTTTGAGGTAAAAACATCGTTTAGTAAGTAAAAATTGCTACTTAGGTGTGCTTAACAAGCATTTTTAACGCACTTAGCGTGGGGCTTAGCCCCTTAAAATACTTAATTATTATTGCTGATTGGTATTAAATAGTATTTACAAAAAAAGGCTGCAAATAACATTATTTGCAGCCTTTTTATTTATGCGCTTATTACTATAATTAAATCGCTTCTTCGTCTTCTTCTGCGGTGCGTATACGAACTACACGCTCAACATCTGTGACAAATATTTTACCATCACCAATTTTGCCTGTTTGCGCTGTTTTTACTATTACTTCTATAGCGCGTTCAACATCTTCATCGGTTAGCACAATATCAAGTTTTACCTTAGGTAAAAAATCCACCATGTACTCAGCACCACGGTAAAGTTCTGTGTGACCTTTTTGACGACCAAAACCTTTTACTTCACTTACAGTCATACCCGTAATACCTACATCTGATAGGGCTTCGCGTACGTCGTCTAACTTAAACGGTTTGATGATTGCTTCTATTTTTTTCATGCTCACTACTTATTAAAGCTTTAGTTGCCTCGATTTTAGACAATCATGGAGTTCATAGCAAACAAAGCAATTGAATTCGATGATAAAACAACCAAGCGTGGTATAATTACTTATAAGTCTGAATTATAAATCTTTCTCAACTAGCTATAATAATAACAAATGTAGTAGGTATAAATAATATGAAAAAATTCCAAACCGGTTTAACTTTATTAGAGCTCATGGTGGCATTAGCCATAGTAGGTATTATCGCCTCAATAGCTCTTTGGGACAGTAGCGATATGCTTGAGGAGAACCGCGCTGAGAATTTCTTGCTTGAGCTAAAACGCAATATTAGCTTTGCTCGCTCACAAGCTGCCAGTACAGATGAAATTGTTGTTTTGTGCCCTACTGGCCAAGGTAAGATTAAAAACAGCAGAGACACTTTCAACTGCAACAAAAAGTGGGATGAGAATAAAATTATAGTTGTATTTATCGATGTAGATAACGATGGGCACTATAATGGCGCTTCCGATACACTGCTGAGAGTCATGGAAGAAATATCAGATAACGACAAGTTAACCTTTACAGGAAATGAGCGTCGCTTGCGTTTTAATACCAGTGGACGAATTACCACAAACCCAGGTGACTTTGTTTTTTGCCCCAATGGTGGCACTGAAAATAATAAAGCGCTTACTTTATCTCAATCAGGTACTGCTTTTTATGCCGGTGACAGCGCACTTAAATGCGTTTAAAAAACATACAATTTAAGTTGTCATATTTTTATCATTTACTACACTGAGCTAATACATTTTTTGACTCAGGGCTTCAGGGATGAGGTTATCTACCCAAACTCAGGCTGGCTATACGCTTTTAGAATTAATGGCATCTATTGCTATTGTGAGTATTGTTAGCCAAATTTCTCTATCGGTTTTTCCTGACTTTTTAGCGAAAAACCGAGCCGATAATCATGTAAGTTTGCTGCACAGAAACATTAATTATGGCCGCCTTTACGCCATTGAAAATGGCACTTATGTTACTTTGTGTGCTTTAAAAGATAATCAATGCACTAAAGATGAGTGGGATGGGCAAATGTCGCTGTTTATTGATAACGACAAGTCTACGTCATTAGACACCGACGACTTATTAATAAGCACATTTGAAAAAATCCATGATGCAGATTCTATGCAATACCCCCGAAGTGCAATTACCTTTCGGCCCGATGGCTCTTTAAATGGTTTTCAAAATGGAACATTTATATATTGCCCAAATAAAGATAAAGCCAACCTTGAGGGGCTGGCTTTATCTGTCAGTCAAACAGGCCGTATACGAATTAAATCAACCGACAAATGTCAGAGCGACTAGTTAACCCGATTAAGTTAACGTCCCCAGCAATACTCAACATCTGAATTACCTTTACTGCCTTTTGCGCCTTTATAGCCTGTGTCAGTAATTGTAATTTGCGTGCAGTCACCGTCGCCTTTTACAGCACCCGCAATAGGTTTTGCAGTAATTGTAAACGTATTATCGTCATCATCCACATCAATCGACAGCTCAAAATGGCCGTTTTCTGTGGTCTCTTGTATACCTAAGTCTGAGAATGTCTCTGTGTACTCACGATTATCTACGAAGTACTGCTCTTGTTTGTTTGCAGCGTCTAAAAGCGCCGCTGCGGCCTCGGCTCGAGAAGAGCGTTTTACATACTCAGTATAATTAGGCAGTGCTATTGAGGCTAAAATACCTACAATAGCTACGGCTATCATTAACTCTATCAACGTGAATCCGCGTGCTTGTTTATTCATTAATATTCCTTAATCATCAATTTCATCATTTTCTTCACGTTTATAAATATAGGTTTGTTGGGTTTTAAAGCCAAACCCTACACTATCATCGTCATTCACTAATTGTACGGTACCATCTACAACCGTTAAGCCTGGGCCCATTATTTCTACTGGCTTCATTGGGTTTTGTGCATCTTCGCCTTTTATTCCCGGCCCAATTAGGTAAAATTGGCTTTCTTCGGTCACTTCAATGGTTGGGTTATCATCACAAAAGCCGTCGCCATTTCCATCGGCACAAGAGGGGCCTTCACCAAAGTACAATTGTGGTGTATCAGGTACATCATAGCTAGTGGTAAACTTTAAGTCGTCATATACCTTGGTGCCATAATGTAAATGAAACGCATACAACGAGCCGCCACCGCCACTTAACGAACATTGGTTCTCTGTAGAGGTTTCTGATGATGGAGTAAAGCTTGTATAGTAAGCGACACCGCCCACCACTGTGGCTGCTGCTAAAGATTTTTCGCCTGTGCCTAATTCATAGCGCCAGCCTTTAAATTTAGCTAAATCGACTTCTAAATCAACAAACTCATCTACATCATCAAGTGCATTACCAAACGGGTCGCTGTTCATTAGCATTAAATCTGCTGGTTTAATCGCTGTAGGGGCGCTAGTGAATGACTGAGTTACTGTATTTTCATCTCTTATCATAAACAGCTGATCGTCTTCATTTGTACCTGTTGGTTTTGAGCGATTTCCGCTGCCTATTACAATAGCGTCATACGGCGTGTCTAAACGTGTAATCACTGTTTCACCATTAATCGTTGTTTCACTTACTTTGCTATAAAGTGTACGTGCCACCAACGGCTGGTAAAAAAAGCGACGGTCTTGGCTTGCTAAACTGCTACCAAGCTCTGCAAGTTTAAAGTGCGTAAAATTACTGGTGCTTGTGCCTGGCATGTCTATACGCCAAATATCGCCCCCGGTATCGGCAGCATAAATTCTGTCAATGTAACCATCGTAATCTGAATCAAGCGTAGAAACATTTGCTGCAATCGAGTGCTTGCCTTTAAATCCATTTTCGTTTGGCGTTAAAGCCCACACTTTTTTACCTGTTTCAGCTTCTACTATATAAATACCGCGACCAACCGAGTCTTCACTTCTTACCACGGCATCTTTATTTGTATCGTACCCTGCTCCAAAGACGAGTAATGGCTTATCACCAAATGCTTTTATGTACGCTATTTGGGGTTTTGACCACGTTTGAGCTAGCTCTTTAAAATCGCCAGTACCGCCTTCTATAGGGTTATCCCATAGTTTTTTAGGCTGATCGGGGTTAGTAATATCAAAGGCGTAATAGTTTTTTCCACCACGGCGCATACCTGCAAATGCCCACACGTCGTCACCATCGCTTGCATCAACAATACCATCGTTAATGCCTTCGTCATTTAAGCTTTTATCACTAAAGTAAACACTGATTGGGCCGTCCATCCCGTAGAGTTTACCGGTGTCTTCATTGCGTAAAGGCTGAATAATATCGTAAAGATCAGAGGGAATGAACGCCCAGCTTTCGGTCACTTGGTTATTGGTATCATCGTCTTTAAACATATGTAAAAAGCCGGCATTAGTACCAATCAATATGCGTATGTCGTCATTGCCATAGTCGATTGCCACTGGCTTAGAATGTAAAGGGTCGCCAAAAATATCGCTGCGTTGATCGGTGTTTGAGCCATCGTTGTCTTCATCGTCAACATCTATCCCCATTGCCCATTTTATATCTGAACTAGCTAGGCTAATCGGGTTATTGGTGACTAAATCTAAAATATCGCTCACAATATTAGTAGTAAACTCAACTATATCGCCTTGCTTATCTGTATAGAGGTTGCGTCTTTCTTCAGCTGGAGTCCCCGTAAGTGTAGCTAAATGATAGTTTACACCCCCTTGTGCAACTAAGTTACCATCGGCAGACTGGCCATCTGGCAACCAAAATGTTTTAGCATCGGTGTCGATTAAACCATCAGAATCAAGCGCTGTATTATCTGCAGAGTCAACTATTTCGCTGCCTGATACTTTTAATTTTTTTAAATTCCCACCCCATCGGGTGTTTGTTTCTGGGTAAAACATGGCAAAGTAAATGGCATCACGGCTACGTGTTTGGTCTACGTTGTTACTTGCTACCGAAGGCGAAGAGAAGCTATCGTTTACTTCACGAATACGAGAAATAGCACTATTTAACGAGTTAGAAAGCTCATCTGGGGTGCTTGCTGGTAAGTTTTCACCGCCACCCAATAAGGCAGCACGTCTTAAAAGTTCTTGCCCGCTTGCACTCATACCTGAACCAAAACCTATAGTGTATAAGCGGCCTGTTTCGTGGATATCGGCAGTGGCAGGGTATAAATCAACGGTAACATCACTTGTACCATGAATAATTTTAGCCATTTGGTGTAAGTAGTTACTGTAATAACTATCGGTATTCCAGTTTAATGGCTCTCCAAAGTACTTTTCGTGTTCATCACTAATATCACTATCGCTGCCGTTATCATTAGAAGGGTCGCCATCAGTCATATAAATAATGTTGATTGAATTATCACAACGAGCCGCTTCAGCTTCACTGTCCGCAAAGGGCGATATATAAGTATACTCGTAATTATCTCTCACTATATTTTCACATTCATACACCCAACCTCGACGGCGATTCCAAACCCAATCACACTCAACATCTGTCCATTGGCTACCTGTACGTAACTCTACATTTGTATCACGCTCTACAGTTGAAGCGTCTTCACCATATTCAAGCTTCTGCCCAGTAATATATAAATATGCTTCCCAAAGTGTCTCTGTCAGTGGTGTGCCACCATTGGCTGGGAGAGCTGCGATGGAGCTGCGCACTACTGCAGCATCACTGCCTACACCATTCACAACATAGCCGCCCTCAGAATCACTTTTAAATCGCATCAAACCAAAATCAATAGAGTCTTCGTTATCTGATACCACTTTATTCATGGCAAATTGCGCAGCAGCAAGACGGCTATCTATACATAAGTTATATAAGCCTAAAAAGTTATTAAAACCACAGTTATTACCATTAGAGGATGAAAACGCCATACTGCCTGATGTATCAAATATGAGTAAAACCCTTGGTTTCTCATCTAAATCTAAATCATGATTGACATAAAGCTCTATATCTTCAGCAACTGCTGAGGCGCTCAGTGCTAAACC
>NZ_DCYU01000068.1:81481-84389 GCF_002331165.1 Pseudoalteromonas sp. UBA2102 | reverse complement strand
CCGGTTGTCGTGGGTTCGAGCCCCATCAGTCACCCCAATTTACTTCGAGTATCGGCGATTAGCGCAGTTTGGTAGCGCACTTGGTTTGGGTCCAAGGGGTCGCAGGTTCAAATCCTGCATCGCCGACCACTTTCTCATAAGTGGTCTTAAATTCAACATTTAAGTATTCAACACGATTATCGGCGATTAGCGCAGTTTGGTAGCGCACTTGGTTTGGGTCCAAGGGGTCGCAGGTTCAAATCCTGCATCGCCGACCACTTTCTTAACCTTAAAGAAAGTAAACGAGTAATCACTCAGCAATAACTTCTATTTACTTCCTACTAAAATATCGCTTTTACGTACCAGTTAGTCTGTTTTTTACGCAGTTGGTCTCGATCGTAGCTAAACTAGTCCAAATAATTGCCCCCTACACTCGACTATCATAATTATTAGGTTATAATGCCGCGTCTATTGTTTAACATAGTGCCCGAAGGGCAGAGCAGCAATGGGATCTCATGGTAGTGACGGATGCTTTTTAGTGAAAAATCGCTTTAAAATTTATCAAGACTCATGAAGATTACTTTGTTTGTAAGGAAGGCGAACAGTCGCCAAAATTGAATATTGAGGTAAATCATGCAAGTTTCTGTTGAGACGACTCAAGGCCTTGAGCGCCGTCTGACCATCACCGTTCCTGCAGAGAACGTTGAGACCGAAGTAAAAAAACGCTTACAACAACTGTCAAAAACGCAGCGTATCGATGGCTTCCGTGCTGGTAAAGTACCAGTTTCAGTAATTAACAAGCGTTTTGGACCTGCGGTTCGTCAAGAAGTAGCTGGCGAAGTAATGCAGCGTAACTACATTGAAGCAATTGTTGCTGAAAAAATTAACCCTGCTGGCGCACCATCATTTGCACCTAAATCACTTGAAGCAGGTAAAGATTTAGAGTTTACAGCAACGTTTGAAGTATACCCTGAAGTTGAAGTTCAAGGTTTAGACAAAATTGCAGTAGAAAAACCAGCGGTAACAGTAACTGACGAAGATTTAGCAAACATGCTAGAAACACTTCGTAAGCAACACGCTTCTTGGGCTGATGTTGACGCAGCTGCTGGCGAAAACGACCGTGTAACAGTTGATTTCGTAGGTACTATCGACGGTGAAGAGTTTGAAGGTGGCAAAGCTGAAGATTTCCCACTTGAGCTTGGCCAAGGTCGTATGATCCCAGGTTTTGAAGACAACATCGTTGGTAAAAAAGCAGGCGAAGAAGTAGTTGCTGATGTAACTTTCCCTGAAGATTACCACGCTGAAAACCTGAAAGGTAAAGCGGCTCAATTCACTATCACAGTGAAAAAAGTTGAAGCGCAAGAGCTACCTGAATTAAGCGAAGAGTTTGCAACTAAGTTCGGTGTTACCGAAGGCGGCGTAGACGCGCTTAAAGAAGAAGTTAAAAAGAACATGACACGTGAGCTAGACCAAGCGGTTAAAGCTAACGTGAAAGACCAAGCGATTAAAGGTCTTTTAGAAAACAACGAAATCGAAGTGCCTAAAGCACTTATTGATCAAGAAGTTGACGCATTACGTCAGCAAGCAGCTCAACGTTTTGGTGGCGACGCTAAAAACATGCCTGAGCTTCCAGCTGAATTGTTCCACGAGCAAGCTGTAACTCGCGTTAAAACTGGCCTATTACTAGGTGAAGTGATCAAAGCAAACGATATCAAAGTTGATGATGAAAAAGTTGAAGCATTAATTGCTACAGTTGCATCTGCTTACGAAGATCCAACTGAAGTAGTAGAATACTACAAATCAAATGATCAACTTATGCAGCAAATGCGTAATGTTGCAATGGAAGAGCAAGCTGTTGAAGCTATTTTAGCTAAAGCAAACGTGTCTGACGTTGAAAAAGCATTTGATGACATCATGAATCCTCAGCAAGGTGCTTAATAAGTCATTGACTTAAGCGCTCGCTAACGATTAAATGGCTCGTGTTACTCTGTTTATGCAGTGTGCCCGGGCCATTTTAGTTTGTGCCCCATAATTTGCGAAAAATGATAACTATGCTTCCTTTAGTAAGAAAAAGCATAAGCGCATAAGGAATTAAAAAAGTATGAACACTGGTATGACAGATCCCCTAAATGCATTAGTCCCTATGGTTGTTGAACAAACAGCTAAAGGTGAGCGCTCGTATGACATTTATTCGCGTCTATTAAAAGAGCGAATTATCTTTTTAACGGGCCAAGTTGAAGACAACATGGCAAATCTAATTTTAGCGCAAATGCTATTTTTAGAATCAGAGAACCCTGAAAAAGATATCTTTTTATATATTAATTCACCAGGTGGTTCGGTAACCGCTGGTATGGCAATTTACGATACAATGAACTTCATCAAACCAGATGTAAGTACTATTTGTGTTGGCCAAGCGGCAAGCATGGGCGCATTTTTACTTACTGCTGGCGCTAAAGGTAAGCGTTTTTGTTTACCAAACTCACGTGTAATGATTCACCAACCGTTAGGTGGTTTCCAAGGTCAAGCATCTGACTTTGAAATACACGCTAAAGAAATTCTGTCTATTAAAGACAAACTTAACCGCTTAATGGCAGAGCATACAGGCCAGCCATTAGATGTTATTTCACGCGATACTGACCGTGATAACTTTATGAGTGCATCACAAGCTGTAGATTACGGCCTGGTTGACTCAGTGTTTACAAATCGCGAAAGCAAGTAAGCGTGTAGGCAAGCAAATAATTGCTTGCCACTTTGAGTTACTATGCGAAAACCAGTAAATTTTGGTATAGTTAAAAGCGAATTTGAAATAGTTGCCAACCTTATTTGGCAGCCAACGTATAAAAGAGGTAGCTGAATGTCTGACACTCCTACAGACGGCGACAAAAGTAATAAATTGTTATACTGCTCTTTTTGTGGCAAAAGCCAACAC
>NZ_DCYU01000068.1:0-81177 GCF_002331165.1 Pseudoalteromonas sp. UBA2102 | reverse complement strand
TTTTGTGGCAAAAGCCAACACGAAGTGCGTAAATTAATTGCAGGTCCTTCAGTATACATTTGTGATGAATGTGTAGAGCTGTGTAACGATATTATCAGGGAAGAAATCAAAGACATTGCTCCTAAGCATAATTCGTCTGATAAACTACCTGTGCCAAAAGAAATTCGTAATCACTTAGATGACTACGTAATTGGTCAAGACCATGCTAAAAAAGTATTGTCTGTAGCGGTATACAATCACTACAAGCGCCTACGCAACCAATCTACAAAGCAAGAAGTAGAACTAGGTAAAAGTAACATTTTGCTTATTGGCCCTACAGGCAGTGGTAAAACATTGCTGGCAGAAACACTTGCGCGTTTACTTGATGTACCGTTTACTATGGCAGATGCAACTACACTAACCGAAGCCGGTTATGTAGGTGAAGATGTAGAAAACATCATTCAAAAACTGCTACAAAAATGTGACTACGACGTAGAAAAAGCGCAACGTGGTATTGTTTACATTGATGAAATTGACAAAATTTCACGTAAATCAGATAACCCATCTATTACACGTGACGTGTCGGGTGAGGGCGTACAACAAGCGCTGCTTAAACTAATTGAAGGCACGGTTGCCTCAGTCCCACCACAAGGTGGTCGAAAGCACCCGCAGCAAGAGTTTTTACAGGTTGATACCTCTAAGATTTTATTTATCTGTGGTGGTGCCTTTGCAGGCCTAGATAAAGTAATTGAACAGCGTAGCCATAAAAATACCGGAATTGGCTTTGGTGTTAACGTTAAAGAGTCAGCGTCGAGCCGCTCTTTAAGCGAAACATTTAAAGACGTAGAGCCAGAAGATTTAGTTAAGTACGGCTTAATTCCTGAGTTTATTGGTCGTTTACCTGTTGTTGCTACATTAACTGAGCTTGATGAAGCGGCACTTGTACAAATATTAAGTGAACCTAAAAACGCCATTACTAAACAGTTCTCTGTATTGTTTGGTATGGAAGACGTTGAATTAGAGTTCCGTGATGATGCACTAAGCGCTATTGCTCACAAAGCAATGGAGCGTAAAACAGGTGCTCGCGGACTTCGCTCAATTGTTGAAGGCGTACTGCTTGATACTATGTACGAGCTGCCATCAATGGATGATGTAAGCAAAGTGGTTATAGATGAAACCGTGATTAAAGGTGAATCTGACCCAATCTTGATTTATGAAAACAATAATCAAGATAAAGCTGCATCAGAGTAGTTTTTAAGCTATTTGTATAAAAAAGGAGCCTTAGGCTCCTTTTTTTATAATTAATTTGAACGAGTTGGGGAAAATTGTTGAACTTTAATTAGATTATCCCCATATACTTGAGTAATCTTTTAAATAAATGAAGTGCGAAGAGAAACTATAATGACGCTTGAGAGAACCGATCGAGTCGAAATCCCAGTGTTAGCACTGCGCGATGTTGTGGTATATCCGCACATGGTGATCCCGCTTTTTGTAGGCCGTGAAAAATCAATAAAATGCCTCGAAGCGGCAATGGATAAAGACAAACAAATTTTCTTGGTTGCACAAAAAGATGCAACTGTAGACGAACCTGAGCAAGACGATATTTACCGTATCGGTACTATTGCTACTGTACTTCAGTTATTAAAGTTACCAGACGGTACAGTTAAAGTTTTAGTTGAAGGTACGCAGCGCGCACAAATTGAAGAATTTGTAGATAACGATGAGTTTTTTGTAGCGAATGCTCAGTTCATCGAATCTGATTCAGTGGATGAGCAAGAGCAAGATATTTTCATCCGCAGCGCTGTTAGCCAGTTTGAAGGCTATGTAAAACTTAATAAAAAAATTCCACCTGAGGTATTAACCTCTGTTTCAGGCATTGATGAGCCAGCACGCCTTGCCGATACAATGGCAGCGCATATGCCATTAAAAGTGCCTGAAAAACAAAAAGTGTTAGAAATTTCAAGCGTTACAGAGCGCTTAGAATACTTAATGGCACTGATGGAAGGTGAAATAGACTTATTGCAAGTTGAGAAAAAAATTCGTACCCGCGTGAAAAAGCAGATGGAAAAATCTCAGCGCGAGTACTACCTCAACGAGCAAATGAAAGCCATTCAAAAAGAACTTGGTGAGCTTGATGATGTACCTGACGAATTTGAAGCGCTTAAAAAGCGTATTGAAGAATCAGGTATGCCAGAAGAAGCGAAAGAAAAAGCATCAGCTGAGCTTAATAAGCTTAAAATGATGTCGCCAATGTCTGCAGAGGCCACTGTAGTGCGTTCATACATTGATACGTTAATTAACGTACCATGGAAAAAACGCTCGAAAGTGAAAAAAGACTTAGCAGGCGCGCAAAAAATTCTTGATAGCGATCACCACGGCTTAGATAAAGTTAAAGAACGCATAATTGAATACCTCGCGGTGCAACAACGTACTAATAAGCTTAAAGGGCCTATTTTATGTTTAGTAGGACCACCGGGTGTAGGTAAAACGTCACTAGGGCAGTCTATTGCACGCTCTACGGGTCGTAAATATGTTCGTATGGCGTTAGGTGGCGTACGCGACGAAGCTGAAATTCGTGGCCATCGTCGTACTTACATTGGCTCTATGCCAGGCAAGCTGATTCAAAACATGACAAAAGTGGGCGTTAAAAACCCATTATTCTTGTTAGATGAAATCGACAAAATGTCATCAGATATGCGCGGCGACCCGGCATCAGCACTATTAGAGGTGCTAGATCCGGAGCAAAACAGCCACTTTGCTGATCACTACTTAGAAGTTGATTACGATTTATCGGATGTAATGTTTGTAGCAACATCAAACAGCTTTAATATTCCTGGTCCATTATTGGACAGAATGGAAGTTATTCGCTTATCGGGTTACACCGAAGATGAAAAGCTAAACATTGCAAAAGAGCACTTAATTACTAAGCAAGTTAAACGCAATGGTTTAAAACCTTCTGAGCTAGTAATAGAAGACAGTGCAATTATTGGCATTATTCGTTACTACACGCGTGAAGCGGGCGTACGTAATTTAGAGCGCGAAGTATCTAAACTATGTCGTAAAGCCGTTAAAAATATCTTACTTGATAAAGAGACTAAAACAGTCACTATCAATCAAGATAACCTAGAAGAGTTTTTAGGTGTACAGCGCTACGACTACGGTAAAGCTGAAGACGGCGACCGCATTGGTCAGGTAACAGGCTTAGCGTGGACCGAAGTAGGCGGCGATTTACTGACCATTGAATGTGCAGCTGTGCCAGGTAAAGGCAAACTAAGCTACACAGGCTCACTGGGCGATGTAATGCAAGAGTCGATACAAGCGGCCATGACGGTGGTTCGTAATCGTGCTGATACGTTCCGTATTAATAACGATTTTTACGAAAAACGCGACATTCATGTGCATGTACCAGAGGGCGCGACCCCTAAAGATGGTCCAAGCGCCGGTGCAGCAATGGTAACGGGTTTAGTATCGAGCTTAACAGGTAACCCCGTTAAAGCCGATGTAGCAATGACAGGTGAAATAACACTGCGCGGTGAAGTACTGCCTATTGGTGGTTTAAAAGAGAAACTACTTGCTGCACACCGTGGTGGAATTAAAACAGTCATCATTCCTAAAATTAACGAACGTGACTTAAAAGAGATCCCAGATAACGTACTGGCAGGCTTAGATGTTCACCCAGTTACGTGGATTGATGAAGTATTAAAGTTAGCTTTAGTGCATCCTGTTGAGAGTTTTTCAGTCGAAACACCGAAAAACCAATAAAAAACCCAAAAAAAGTGCTTTAAAGGGCTTTTCAAATCTAATCGGTATGATAAGTTAAGCACTGGTTTTCGAGCCTAGCCCTTATGGGGCCTAGGCTTAAGAAAAATATAATCATGTGAGCATTAAAAGTTTGCTCTAAAATTTTCAAAAAAGTGATGTTAGTTTAAAAAACAATCGCTCTTGATAATAACAATGAAAGAGGATGATATTGTGAATAAATCTCAATTAATCGATCAAATCGCAGCTGACGCTGACATTTCTAAAGCGGCTGCAGGTCGTGCACTAGATTCATTCATCGAGTCTGTATCTGGAGCGCTTAAAGATGGCGATTCAGTTGCACTTGTAGGTTTTGGTACTTTCTCAGTACGCGAGCGTGCTGCTCGTTCAGGCCGTAACCCACAAACTGGTGAAACTATCCAAATCGCTGCGGCAAATATTCCTTCTTTCAAAGCCGGTAAAGCGCTGAAAGACGCAGTAAACTAATCACTGTTTAAATACAGATTAGTTATGGCGAGTGTATATAAACTTAATTATCCTAATCGATGAATTAAGTAACTTCACCGCCAGTTACTTCAAGTGAAAAAGCGTATCTGGTAAGATACGCTTTTTTTACATATGACAAGGTAAAATACCTTGATCAATAAGAGATAAACAAATGCTTGAGAAAATCAGAGAGGGCTCACAGGGTCCTGTAGCCAAAATAATTTTAGGCGCGGTGATTTTATCTTTTGCCTTAGCAGGGATCGGTAGTTACTTAGGTCAAACCCCAGAACAACCCGTTGCTGAAGTAAATGGAATTAAAATTAGCCAAACCGAATTTAATCGTGCTTATCAAAACGAACGTAGCCGTTTAGAGCAACAATTTGGCGAATACTTTGCACAAATCAGTGCAGATCCAAATTACATGGCGCAAATTCGTCAAGGTGTAATTGACCGCTTAGTACAACAAGAATTGCAATCACAATTAGCGGCAGATTTAGGCCTTCGCGTAAGCGACGACAGCGTACGTAAAACAATTTTAGAACTACCGTACTTTCAAATTGGTGAAAAATTTAATAACGACCGTTACCTACAAGTAATTCGTCAAATGAACTTTCAACCAGATGCTTTTCGTGAGTACTTACGTAAAGACATGACACGCAGCCAATTAGTGTCTGCGGTTGCTGGTACTGAGTTTGCACTTGAAAACGAGCTTAAACGCGCTGCAGCCCTGCAGCAGCAAACGCGTAGCATAGACTACCTTGTGTTAAGCAAAGAAGCGTTACAAGCAAACGTAGACGTATCTGAGCAAGAAATTGCTGATTACTACGAGCTAAACGCATCACAATTTTTATCGCCAGAGCGTGTATCGGTTGATTACATTGAGCTTAAAGCACAAGATATCACCGTAGAGTCGGTAACAGAAGACGACGTAAAAGCGTATTATGAGCAAAATAAAGCACAATACATCGAGCCTGAAAAACGCCGTGTATCACACATTTTAATTGATAACAGCGAAGATGATGATGCCGCGCTTGAAAAAGCCAACGCATTACATGAACAGTTAGAACAAGGTGCTGATTTTGCACAGCTTGCAGAGTCATCATCTGATGATGTTGTGAGTGGCGAAATGGGCGGCGACCTAGAGTGGATTGAGCGCGATGTAATGGACCCTGCTTTTGAAGATGCTGCATTTGCGCTTCAAAACAAAGGTGATATTTCAGAAGTTGTAGCATCAGAGTTTGGTTATCACATCATTAAACTTACTGACTTACAGCCAGAGCAAGTAAAAGCGTATGACGACGTAAAAGCCGACTTGCGTGCAGAGCTTGAGCAAACTGAAAAAGTAGATGCGTTTTACGAAAAGCAAACTGAAATGGGTGCCTTAGCATTTGAAATTTCTGACCGTTTAGACGATGCTGCAGAAGTGGCAGACGTTGAAGTTAAAACCACGCCACTTGTTGCACGTAATGCATTGCCAGAGCCACTTAATACACCTGCGGTAATTTCGCAGTTGTTCTCAGTAGAATTACTTGAAGATAAAGTAAACTCAGAAGTGATTGAGCTAGGTGATGAGCACGTTATTGTAGTACGTGTAAATAAATACGAGCCATCTGCAACTAAACCGCTTGCACAAGTGAGTGAGCAAATCAAAACACGTTTAGTTAATGAAAAAGCATCAACACTTGCTAAAGAAAAAGCTCGTGAGTTATTTGCACAAGTTCAAGCAGGTAAAACGCTAAGCGATGTGGCCAGTGAGCAAAACCTAACGGTACGTGAAGAAGCGAGCTTAACGCGTCAAAGCTACACGGTTTCGCCTGCTATTGTAACGCAAGCGTTTAAAATGCCTCGTCCTAATGATGCACCAAGCACAGACGTGGTTGATTTAAACAACGGTGATGCAGCAATTGTTGCACTTAAATCGGTAAGCGATGCGCAAGTAACCGCAAATATCGACCCGCAAGTACAGCAAAACATTACTATGGCGCAAGCTAACAAAAACTACTTAGCGTTTATTGAGTCTTTAAAGGCTAAAGCTGAGCTAAATCTACCTGTGGTAGAGCAAGCAGCAGAATAATCGCGATACATTAAAAAAAGGCGCGTTACTTTATAAGTAACGCGCCTTTTTTATAACTTCAATGTGCTTAGTAAAATAATTAGGCAGTATTGTTTTATAAATATAAGCTTAGTATTAACAGCAAATTAAGCGCTGTGTTACTTTTGATTGCGGATTTTGAAACACCTCTTCGGTACGCCCATATTCTACTACCTCACCTTTTTCAAGCACCACTAGCTGATCGCTGATATGGCGCACTAAACTTAAATGGTGCGTAATGAGTACATAAGTTAGACCGGTTTCTTTTTGCAGCTTAAGTAATAAGTTAACTGTTTGCGCACGGACGGAGGGATCTAAAGCCGACAGTGCTTCATCAAGCACCACCACTTTAGGGTCTAAAATGAGCGCCCGCGCCAACGCTACACGCTGCAATTGGCCTACACTAAACATGTGAGGGTAATAGTGTTGATGATCGATTAGCAGCCCCACTTTAGAAAGCGTGGCATCTATTTTTTCTTGGCGAGCCAGTTGGTCTGAATCGGTATTATACTGCAAGCAATCATCTAGCATATCACCTATGGTGAGACCCGGGTTGAGCGAGGCAGCGGAGTCTTGGAATATCATGCGGATATGTCGACATTGATCATCGCGCACGCCGTCATCTTCAATAATGTTACTTTCTAATAAAATTTGCCCACTGTCAGCGCTATCGGCCCCTGCGAGTAATTTAGCGAGTGTACTTTTACCCGCACCGGTTTCACCGATTACTGCGATTGTTTCGCCTTTGCCCACACAAAAAGAGATATTTTTTAGTACCTCAAATTTTTTGCGGCTAAATAAACCAGCACGTATGTTAAAGGTTTTACAAAGCGCTTGTACTTTTAATACCGGTTGCATTACTTCATCTCCTTAATAAGCGGAAAATGACACGCATAGCTGTGCCCATGGTGCTTAGTAAGTGCAGGGGTAATTACACATTCTTTTTGTGCTTGAGGGCAGCGTGGGCCTAATCGGCAACCTATAGGTAAATGTTGCAAAGTAGGGATAGTGCCTTTAAGTGCATAAAAGGGTTCTTTGTGTGCTAAGCCTTGCTCATAATTGGGTAAGCTTTTTAATAACGCTTGCGTGTAAGGGTGGCGAGGCTGGCGAAAAATACGTTGCGTTGGGCCGGCTTCAACCATTTGCCCACAATATAAAACATGAATACCGTGCGACCAGTCGGCTATTTCTTCAAGCTCATGAGAAATCATCAAAATAGACATATTTTTTAATTGATTTAAGCTTTTTAGCAACCTAAATACCTGTGCACGAGTGGTGCTTTCAAGCGCTGTAGTCGGCTCATCAGCAATTAGTAGCTTAGGAGTGCGCGCTATGGCCATGGCAATCATGACCTTTTGGCACACGCCTTCTGATAGCTCGTGCGGGTAACTATCAAGCACAGCGTCGTGGTTTTTAATACCCACTTTATGGATAAGTGCTTTTACGCGGTCTTTACGTTCTCTATTGCGCTTTAAAAAAAAGCCTTTAGTGGATGTTTCAGGCAGTGTTTCGGCTATTTGGTCAAATATTTTAGCGGTCGGGTCAAGGCAGCGGCTAGGGTCTTGGTAAATCATCGCAATGTCTTGGCTGACTGTTTTTCTGCGTTGCTCTGGGGTTAAGCGCATTAAATCAACACCGCGCCAATGCATTCTATCGGCTGTTATATGCCAGCGTTCGTTAAGTACCCCAACAATGGCTTTGGCTATTAAGCTTTTACCAGAGCCCGACTCACCCACCAAGCCATGTACTTCACCTTCTTTTAGGCTAAAGCTGACTCTATCTACAGCGCGAATCACCGTTTCAGAGGTACGCAGCTCTATGGTTAAATTTCTAACGTCGAGTAATTGCATTTAATCAGCCTTACGTGCTTTAAGCACTTTTCGTAGGCCATCACCTACTAAATTGGTAGACAAAACCGCTAAAAATAATAATACACCCGGTAGCGCAACGGTCCAAGGTGCTAAATATATAAGGCCTAAATTCTCAGCCAGTATGGCGCCCCATTCGGTTGTAGGGGGCTGCGCACCAAGTTTTAAAAAGCCTAAGGCAGCAATATCTAAAATAGCAGTAGAAAGCGCGGTGGTAAAAATAACTACAATGTGCTCATAAATATTAGGAAAAATACCCCGCGACAAAATATGCCAGTTAGAGGCACCATCAAGCCTAAAAGCGGTAATGTAGTCTTTGCTTAGCTCATCAACAATTAAATTACGAATAGAGTGAATAAATTGCGGTAATAACGCCAGTATAATGGCCCACACTGTATTCATTAAGCCCGGCCCAAGCACTGCGATAATAATAATCGCTAATAGCAAAGACGGAATAGAGAGCGTGATATCAAGCAAGTGATTTAAAAAGCTTGAGCGCAGGCCGCGGCTAATGCCGGCAAAAGTGCCAACAAGCACACCAATAATGGTAGTAATAAAGGCAGCCACCACCGATAAGCCAAACGTGTAAGTTGCGCCATTCATCAAGCGCGATAGTACATCGCGTCCTAAATCATCGGTGCCTAAAATAAAGCGCACATCGCCCATTTCACGCCATGATGGCGGTATAAGTAAAGCATCGCTATGTTGCTGGTTAACCCCATACGGCGCTAAAAAGGGCGCACTGGCGGCCAATAGCGCAAACGCCATAAAAATCCATAACCCCACCAAGGCGGGGTGATTGTTTTTAAATTTGCGCCAAAAACGCGCCAGCGGCGATTTATTCGACTCTTCAGAAAATAATTTAAACTTTACCATGTGCCTGATTCCGCGAAATTGGGTCGAACAGAGTATATGTAAGCTCGGCAACAATAGTGGCAATAATAACAAACATAGACACCGCCATTAAACCGCCTTGAATAGCAGGGTAGTCTCGTTGGTAAATACTATCGATTAGCCAACGGCCAATACCAGGCCAAGAAAAAATAACTTCGGTTATCATGGCAAGCGTAATAAGCGTACTAAATTGCAGTCCTATTTGTTTTATTACCGGCAATAGCGCATTGCGCAGCGCATGATGCATGATTAATTGGCGGCGATTAAGGCCTTTTGCCCTGGCTGTTTTTATAAAGCTTTGATCCATTACTTTAAGCATAGAGTCGCGGGTAAAGCGCACTAAAACAGTGGTAGGAAACATGGCCAGTACTATGGTTGGCAGTGTTAAGTGATGCAGTGCATCTATAAATGCTTCACCTTTGTAGGGGAAGCCTGCGAGCATAATATCGATTAATATAAACCCGGTATTAGGCGGTATTTCAAATAGTAACCCCATTCTACCCGACATAGGAAACCAGCCCAGTTTGAGCGAAAAAATCATAATAAGTAACAGCGCTAACCAAAAAACCGGAATAGAGTAACCAATCATGGTGGTAGAGCTAATTAATTTATCTGGCCAACGGCGTGTGTACGCTGAGGCCAAAATGCCCGCTGGTACACCTACCACAACCGATACAATAAGCGCATAAACACACAGCTCTAAAGTTGCTGGAATTAAATCTAAAATGTGCTGAAAAACGTTATCTCCCGAGGCAAACGACACGCCCCAGTCACCTTGGAATATACGCCCTAAAAACGCTAAATACTGCATAACGTAGTTGCTGTCATACATGTATTTATCTTCAAGCTCACTGTGCTGAGAAAAATTACCGGTAGGAATGCCACTTAGGTTGCTGAGCGGATCCCCTGGGAACAAGTAGCTAAGCGAAAAGGTAAATATGCTTAGCATTAAAATCATGAATAAAAACAAGCCAAGGCGGCGTAATATATAATCTAGTATCATTATTTTTTCCTCGCATTTGCGAGTGAAATCGCCCCAAATGGGCCAAGGGTTATCCCTTCTACATCGGCACTATTTGCTTGAAAACGCATACCATGAGCAATAGGGACCAGCGGGAGCTGATCTACAATGAGCGCTTGAACCTGATCGTAATACTGTTTGCGTAAGCTTAAATCGGTGGTGTCGAGCGCTTGGGTAAGCAATAAGTCAAACTGCGGGTTACACCAATTGGCTGGGTTTTTACCGCTAAAAGTGGCAGTGCAGCTTAGCAATGGGCTAAAAAAGTTATCTGGATCGGGGGTATCGGCAGCCCAGCCGAGTAATACGCTATCATGGCGGTGCTCACCTATACGCTGAATAAAAGTATTCCACTCGTACTCAACAATACTCACATTAACACCTATTTTGCGTAAATCGCTTTGCATCAGCTCAGCCATTTTGCGGGCATTAGGGTTGTATATTCGACTCACCGGCATTGCCCAAATGGTCATATCAAAGCCATTCGGTAACCCCGCTTCTATGAGTAGTTTTTTAGCCAGCTCAGGGTCAAACATAGGCATGTTTTCTTGTGGTTCAAAGCCCCACGAAGTCGGCGGTAAAATAGATTGCGCGCGTATACCATTACCGTAATAAACGGCTTGCATTATTTTGTCTATATCAATTGCATGCGCAAGGGCTCTGCGCACTCTAATGTCATCAAAAGGGGCTCGCTCAGTATTAAAGGCCCAATAACCAATATTTAAATTGGTTTCTTTTTCAACGTTTATATCGTCTCGTTGCGCTAAAATACTCAGTTGTGCGCTACTTGGATGGGCGGTTACATCGCACTCTTTAGTGAGCATTTTTGCTATGCGCGTAGTGCCGTTTGTCGTAATGTCGTAAACCAGCTGTTCAAGGGCAACATCGTGCTTCCAATATAGGGGGTTGCGGTAAAAGCGCACTAAGTGATCGCGTCGGTACTCTTTGTATATGTAGGGGCCTGTGCCAATAGGGTACTGATCAAATAAATTAGTTTGATCTCGCGCTTTTAATTGCATTGCGTATTCTTGCGACAGCACCACGGCAAAGTCGGTGGCCATGTTCGTTAAAAAACTGCTTTCTGGGTGAAATAGCTCAAAGCGCACTTGATAGTCAGACACGCGTACAATTTTACGAATAAGCTGATCGAGCCCCACACTTTGAAAATACGGGTAGTTTGCATCGCCTACAAAATGGTACGGGTTGTACACGTCAAATAATCGGCTAAAGGTAAAAATAACATCATCAGCGTTAAAATCGCGAGTAGGGGTAAAGTACGAGGTAGAATGAAATTTTACGCCTTTACGCAGCGTAAAGGTGACCGACTTTCCATCGTTGCTAATTTTCCAATCGGTTGCCAGCTCACTTTTAAAATCAGCAGTAACAGGGTCAATACTAATTAAACGGTCAAATAACTGATTAGCAATAATATCAATAGTTGAGCCAGTGGTTGTTACTTGCGGATTAAACGACACAGGGTTCGCTTCGGCGCAATAAACGAGGCCTTGGTTTTTCTCTTCTATAATTTCTTCTTTACTATCAAAGCAGCCTGTTAAGGTGCTGGCTAGTAAAACAAGTAGTATTTTATGCACTCGCATAACCTCTAACTATTTATCTTCTAATAAATTGTATTTTTTAAGATAACCACGTAATTGATGATACGTTAAACCGAGTACTTCTGCAGTTTTCTTTTGATTAAATTGGCTATGCTCAAGGGCTTTATTAATCATATTTATTTCAAATTCGTTAGAGCGCTCTTTTAAGCTACACGGAAATTCAATTGGGGCGCTAAGCTCGTTACTAAGCTCGCTAACAGGTGTGGCTAGTGTTGTAGGCTCAGCTGGGGCAACCGGTGTTGCAATAGGAGCTTTAATGCGTGCTTTGGGTCTAAAACGGCTTTCAAATGGGTCTAAAATAATCTGGTGAACGGGAATATGTTCATTACCATGACGATACAAACTTCGCTCAACTACATTTTTAAGCTCGCGTATATTACCCGGCCAATCGTAATTTAGCAGGGTTTCGGTGGCGCTGCGGGTAAAGCCACTAAATAACTCCCACTCTAAATCGCGTGCCATATTCATGGCAAATTGCTCAGCGAGTAGCATAATATCGTCTTGACGTTCGCGCAGTGGTGGCAGGGTAATTACATCAAAGGCTAAGCGGTCAAGTAAGTCACTTCTAAATTCGCCCTGTTCAGCAAGGTGGGGTAAATCTTCGTTGGTGGCACACACTAAACGAGTATCTACCTTTACGGTGTGTTTACCACCAACCCGCTCAAATTCACCGTATTCTATAACGCGCAGAAGCTTTTCTTGTACCATGGCCGACGTATTAGCCAGCTCATCTAAAAATAAGGTACCGCTGTTAGCGCGCTCAAAGCGACCTTCGTGACGTTTACTTGCCCCGGTAAAAGCCCCACTTTCATGACCAAATAATTCGCTTTCGAGGAGGTTTTCGTTAAGGGCTGCACAGTTAAGCTTTACGTAGTTTTGATCCCAACGCTTTGATAAAAAGTGTAAACGGGCGGCTATAAGCTCTTTACCGGTTCCTCGCTCGCCAATAATAAGCACTGGCTTATCTAAATTAGCTAACTGCGATACCTGATCAAGTACAGCTAAAAAGCTATCAGATTGGCCGAGTAAATTATCCTGTTGGCGATATTGGCTCATTTTTCCTAACTCTTGGTCATTTTTGCTAACAGTTAGTGTATTTCATAATCAGGGATAACTAAAGGAATTTGTATATTTAGTTTAACTTAATGAAAATAAAGTGTATTTTAGATTTTAAAAAGTTGGCAAGCATATTGATACTAGTTACAGCAGACCAACTAAGTTTATATTACAGAGGTAAATGTTATGGGAATTTTTTCGCGTTTTGCAGACATTGTTAATTCTAATATCAATGCCATTTTAGATAAAGCAGAAGACCCAGAAAAAATGGTTCGTCTTATTATCCAAGAGATGGAAGACACATTGGTAGAGGTGCGCTCTACGTCAGCTAAAACACTGGCTGAGAAAAAAGAATTAGTACGTCGTGTAGACACACTAAAAGCACAAGTAAGCGATTGGCAAGACAAAGCAGAGCTTGCATTAAGTAAAGACCGCGACGATTTAGCGCGTTCAGCATTACTTGAAAAGCAAAAATCGGCAGAAGCAGTTGCAGCAGTAGAGTCTGAGCTTGAGCATGTAGAGTCTCACATTGAGAAACTTCAGCAAGAAGTCACCACTCTACAAGAAAAGCTAGCCGATGCTAAAGCACGTCAAAAGGCAATTATTTTACGTCAACGTTCGGCTGAGTCGCGCCTTGAAGTGAAAAAAGCCCTTGATAGCTCTAAAGTAGAAGATGCACTTAATCGCTTTGAGCGCTACGAAACTAAAATTGATGGACTAGAATCTCAAATAGAGTCTTACGATTTAGGTAAAAAGTCGCTTGCAGATGAAATTGCCGACCTACAAAAAAATGAAAAGATAGATGATGAGCTTGCCGAACTTAAAAAGAAGCTAGCTGATAAATAACTTATAAAGGGGTACTTAAAGTGCCCCACTGCTTAAAACATCGATTACGGATTGTCAGGAGAGGATTATGTTTGATCCAGAGATACTAATTGCACCATTTATCTTGTTCATGATTTTTGTTGCGCCACTGTGGTTAATTTTGCACTACCGTAGCAAAAAGCAAGTGAGCCAAGGGTTAAGTGAGCATGAACATCGCCAGTTATTGGAACTTGCCCACAAGGCCGAAAAAATGGCTGATAGAGTAGAAACCCTTGAAGCATTACTCGATCAAGAGTCACCACAATGGAGACGCAAAGTATGAGTGCCAAACGCGAATTATTAAGAGACCCACAGCGCGGCAAAATCGCCGGTGTATGTGCGGGATTAAGTGACTACTTTAATATGGAGTTATGGTTAGTTCGCATTATTTTTGTTAGTGCGGTACTGCTAACGGGTGGCCCATTATTTGTGGTAGCGTATATTGCAGCGTGGTTTATTTTAGATAAAAAAGACCCCACAACTATACATACTAGTAGCTCAACTAAAACTGACGATCCGCTAGAAGTTAAATTTAAAGTATGGCAAAAAGGCGAGCCACCGCGCCGCGCATTGCAAGACTTAAAAGAGCGTTTAACGCGAATAGACACGCGTCTTCAAGATATGGAGCGCCATGTTACTTCAAGCGAGTTTACGGTTAGCCGTGAAATCAACAAACTTTAAAGGATTTAATAGCACTTTGTTCGGTGATTAACAGCATCAATGAAGTGCTAGCCCATTATGAGTAGCACTTCATTTGCCAAAAAAACCTTTAAAAGTATTAAAGGTTCAGCCCAAAAAGCCCTTCATCGCAGTTTAGATCAACACGTAAAATTGGCCGTAACCGGTCTAAGTGGCAGTGGTAAAACCGCGTTTATTACCGCACTTGTTAAGCACCTTACAACACAAAGCGATGATAAAAACTTACCGTTTTTTGATGTAATGCGAGAGCACCGCCATATAGCCACCAAAGTGGTGCCGCAAGAGGCGTTAAAAGTGCCTACGTTTGACTACTCGCGCGCGCTTAATGCCTTGCTCCCAACTGATGGGATGCCTGCATGGCCTGCATCAACCGAGCGTATTAATACTCTGCGTTTAGCGATTAAATACCAAAGCGCATCAGGGTTGCGTGGGCATTTTTCGCCGCAATCTACGCTGTATTTAGATATTATCGACTACCCGGGTGAATGGCTACTTGATTTACCTATGCTTGAGCAAAGCTATAGTCAGTGGTGCGAGCAACAATACCCGCTGTTACTACAGCACCCGCGTGTGAATACCTCTACTGAATTTTTAAACGCGCTTGAACAGCTTGATTTAAATGCGCCTGTAGATGAAGGCTTGCTTGCACACATTGCAGCGCTTTATCAAAGTATGCTGGTGGGCCTTAAAAAAGATACTAAGCTTGCCATGTTACAACCTGGGCGCATGCTAATGCCTGGCGACTTACAAGGTGCGCCGCTTTTGTTGTTTTTTCCGGTAAATGCGCAGCATATTAAAAGTGATGAGGTAGTGGCAGGCTCTAACTTAGCGCATTTAATTAAGCGCTTTAACGCCTATGTAAAAGAGGTGGTTAAGCCATTTTATAATGAGCACTTTAAACACTTTGACCGCCAAATTGTGTTGGTAGACGTACTCAGCGCTTTAAACGAAGGCCACGAAACACTCCAAGAGCAAAGTAGTGTAATAAACCAATTACTCGCACATTTTAATTATGGCGAGTCGGGTTTTTTTAAGCGTTTATTTAAACCCAGCATAGATAAAATACTGTTTGCTGCAAATAAGTCAGATCACATAAGTGCAAAGCACCATAAAGACTTAGCACTACTACTTGACTCGCTAGTGCATGAGCAAAGTAATCACTTAAAGTTTGATGGCGTACAAATAGAAACCATGGCAATGTCGTCAATTGCAGCAACGCAGCCGCGCCAAGTGGCCGATAAAGGCCAAACGCTTGATTGTATTTATGGTAAACCATTAAACGAGCAAGATTGGCTTACTTATTTACCCCCACAGCCACCAAAGCGCATGCTTAATAAAAATGAGTGGCCAGCGCAGGGCTTTGAGTTTTTATCGTTTGCGCCTATGCCAAACCCCGATAAGCAACTTAAGCATGTTCGCCTTGATCATGTGATGCAGTACTTGTTAGGAGACAAATTATCATGAACGACACACAGCAAACTTTTCAAGCAGGTAGGCGAATTGATAGCCAAGCTGATGAGCAGGTTGAGGCGACGCTTGCTCCTGCAAAAATAATTACCCAGGGTCAAAGTGAATACATTGAAGAGCCTGAAGATGAACTTCTTGATGAAGAAATAGACCTAGAGCC
Source organism: Pseudoalteromonas sp. UBA2102 (assembly GCF_002331165.1). Taxonomy (NCBI): domain Bacteria; kingdom Pseudomonadati; phylum Pseudomonadota; class Gammaproteobacteria; order Alteromonadales; family Pseudoalteromonadaceae; genus Pseudoalteromonas; species Pseudoalteromonas sp. UBA2102. The sequence goes on along the minus strand of NZ_DCYU01000068.1, from coordinate 65,219 downwards.
AGTATATAAAAAATCTAAATGGCAAACGCTTAAAGGGGTGTTTGCTGTAAGCTTTTTAGTGTTAGTGCTACTTGAGTTTGCTTATTCGTTAGTGTTTGCGTTTCAGCAGTCGGTCATTTTAGGCGGCGTGTATTTAACGGCGGTGGTAAGCGGTGTGTTGCTAATTGGGCGCATGCTATGGCGCGAATACAGAATGCTGCGCAGTTTAAAGCGTAATCAATTACACCGCCAAGAAGCCGACAGACTTTTAAATAGTGAGCAAGTAGGTGGCGCATTACCCTGGCTTGAAAAACTAAACAAGCACCAACAACTAGACAACTTCGAAGCGTTTAAAAGCCAAGTGGCTACCCATCATAGCGATAAGGAAATAATGACCCTTTACGCAAATAGCTTGCTTATAACGCAAGACACGCAAGCTAAAAAGCTTATAAACCGCTTTGCGACAGAGTCAGCGTTGCTTGTTGCCTTGAGCCCCCTTGCGCTGGTGGACATGATGGCGGTGCTTTGGCGCGGTACTAAATTAATAGAGCAAATTGGTAAAATTTATGGCATTGGTTTCGGTTACGCAAGCCGCATTAAGCTCTACCGTATGCTTATAAAGCAAGTTATGTTTGTAGGCAGTGCTGAACTTGTATCTGATTTAGCAGCCACAGCACTCAGTGCTGAGCTTTTAGGTAAGCTCTCGGGACGTGCAGCGCAAGGTGTAAGCGCCGGTATTTTTACAGCACGTATTGGTTACAAAGCAATGGAGCTTAGCCGCCCATTACCAAAGCTTGAAAACAAACGCAGCTTGTTAAAAGGCACAGTGCAAAGCATTGCCAGCAAAATCATGAGCCGTAAAAAGGCCGAGCCAACGTCCTAAAGTAGCAGTGGCAATATTTGTGTACAAAACCGCGCTGAGCGGTTTTTGCACAAATAGCCATCTGAGCATCCGGCATGCTTGTGATTTAAACTGCGGTGCGTTTTATTTATGTAATTGACATACATAATAAAAACGAGAGCACACAATGAGCAAGCAGCATATTAATACCCAATGTATTCATGGCCCGCAAAAAGCAAACGATCCGCATGGCGCACTCACGTCGCCTTTGTATCAAACCTCTACCTTTCATTTTGAAAATGCAGCACAAGGTGCCGCGCGTTTTGCAGGCGATGAGCCCGGTTATATTTACACCCGCCTAGGTAACCCAACCACCACCGAACTTGAGCAAAAAGTAGCACAGTTAGAGGGCTGCGAAGCTGCTGCTGCTACCGCCACAGGTATGGGTGCTGTATCGGCGTCGGTATTAAGCTTTTTATCGCAGGGCGATCATTTAATTGCATCAAGTGCATTGTATGGATGTACTTTTGCGTTTTTTGCTCACATGTTACCGCGCTGGGGAATTGAAGTAACTTTTGTTGATATGACCAACGAGGGCGAGCTTCGCGCTGCTATAAAACCTAATTCAAAAATGATATTTGTAGAAACGCCAATCAACCCCACAATGGCAGTCATTGATTTAGCCTTAATTGGCGCGCTCGCTAAGCAACATAATTTAATTAGTGTGGTCGACAACACCTTTTTAACGCCACTGCTGCAATCACCTAAGCAGTACGGCATAGATATTATTGTGCACAGTGCCACTAAGTACTTAAACGGCCATGGCGATGTAGTAGCGGGGCTTGTGTGTGGAACGCATGAGTACATTACCTTAATAAAAATGACGGTACTTAAAGATATTGGTGCCACCATAAGCCCGCACGACGCATGGCTTATTAATCGCGGATTAAAAACTTTAGCTATACGCATGGAGCGCCATTGCCAAAGCGCGCAAACGGTTGCCGAATATTTAGAGGCGCACCCACAGGTTAATATTGTTTATTACCCTGGGCTTAAATCGCACCCTGGCAACAAATATATAGGCAAGCAAATGAAAGCCGCTGGCGGCGTTATTGCATTTGAAATTAAAGGCAGCCTTGCTCAAGGATCGCAGTTTATAGATAGCATGAAGCTTTGCACACTTGCTGTAAGTTTAGGTGATGCCGAAACGCTTATTCAGCACCCCGCATCAATGACGCATTCCCCTTACACACCCGAGGAGCGAGCAGCCGCAGGCATAAGTGATGGCTTAATAAGACTCTCTGTAGGGCTTGAAGATGTTAACGATATTATTGACGACTTAAACCAAGCTTTTACATTAATTTGTTAGGTGTATTTATTTCTGTACAGTTTAATTTACCCTTAACGCCTTTAATTTAGTGGTTGTATAATATTAATGCCGGTGGTGTAATTTTAGCTATACACTTTGAGGGATCGTGCTAAATGTAGATATCCGCTTAACTATTAAACTTTTCTTCACTTTTGCATAGTATGGCTGCATTAGATATTCACTCATCTTGAGTATCACACTGACACACATTTAGGGCTTAACCCCAAGAAGGTTATTATGGCTAAAGCAAGTAAATACACCTCTAAAACACCTGATGAAAACGGTGTTATTCATTGGAGCGAAGAAGAAAACAAAATTTGGTCTGAGCTTGTTACGCGCCAACTTGCGTGCATAGAAGGCAAAGCTTGTGATGAGTACATGGATGGGCTTAAAAAAATAAACCTACCACACGATCGTATTCCGCAGTTAAGCGAACTTAACGAAGTGCTTCTTGCCACCACCGGTTGGCAAGTAGCGCCTGTACCTGCGCTTATCGATTTTGATGAATTTTTTAGGTTATTGGCAAACAAACAATTTCCGGTAGCGACGTTTATTCGTAGCCGAGAAGAGTTTGACTACCTGCAAGAGCCTGACATTTTCCATGAAATATTTGGCCACTGCGCTATGCTAACAAACCCTGACTTTGCCGAATTCACACACAAATACGGCCAATTAGGGTATGCAGCGCAGAAAAAAGATCGTGTATACCTTGCACGTATGTATTGGTTTACGGTTGAGTTTGGTTTAATGCAAACCGAAAACGGCCTGCGTATATACGGCGGTGGTATATTATCAAGCCCGGGTGAAACCCAGTACGTGTATTCAGATACACCAGAGATAACGCCTATGAGCGTAATTGATGTGCTTCGTACGCCGTACCGCATTGATATTATGCAACCACAGTACTACACCATAAATTCGATTCATGATCTGTTTGATATATCGCAAATGGATATTATGACTTTGGTTGAGCAAGCTAAAGCGCTTGGTTTGCACGACCCAAAATTTCCACCTAAAGAAAAATTAGCCGGTTAACTTTAATTTAAAAAGAAACGCTAAAGTAAGGATTTAAAATGTCTTCATTAAGTGAACAAAAATGCGAAGCCTGCCACGTAGATGCGCCAAAGGTATCTGAGGAAGAGCTTGCCCAACTTATTACAAAAATTCCAGACTGGGTACCAGAGGTACGCGACGGCATTATGCAACTTGAGCGTGTTTATAAGTTTAAAAACTTTAAGCAAGCTATGGCGTTTACCAATAAAGTAGGTGATATGGCAGAAGATGAAGGCCATCACCCTGGTTTATTAACCGAGTGGGGCAAAGTAACCGTAACGTGGTGGAGCCATTCAATTAAAGGCCTACACAAAAACGATTTTATTTGCGCAGCTAAAACAGACGACGTATTTAACGCGCTGTAATTAAAAAATTAATTGAGCAGATTAAAAAGGCACTTTTAAGTGCCTTTTTTATTGCATCAAAATTGCGCTGTTAATTAAAGCGCTTATTTAAGGTTTGTCGCTATTTAACATGTCATCGTGTTCGGCCATATCCCACGGAAGTTCCCCTGGGCTGTTACCTAAAAAGTGTAAGTAATTCTCAAATTGATCAAGAATGTCCTTCACAATATCATCTTCACTGTAGCCATACACATCGTAAGATAATCCACCGCGGCGCAAGAAAACATCTGCCTTGTAATACATCTCGGAGTTATCAGCATCCGGTTTTAGCTCTGTGTAGGCAAAGCTTGGCATTGGGTGCTCAGTAAGACGAATGTCATACACAAAATCAACATGTTCATGGCGTAGTACGGTTAAATGGGCGCGGCCTAAGTCAGTATCAAAATCTACCTCGGCATGCCACTGGCGCGCTTTTAATTCTGCTTGAACAGCTTGCATTGCTTGTACCACCACACTACTAATGAAGGTATGCACTTTTTCCTTATTCGGATAATTAACCATAGCGGCTAACCGGCGCTTCCAATGAGATAGGTTAACATTACGGCTATTGAGCGCATGTGCTTGTAAGCTCGTATCGCGATGGCCTTCAATGGTAAGTGCGCGCCAAAGTCCCGCGGTTGCAATAAGCATAATAATAGCAAAGGGTAGGGCACTGGCTATTGTCATGGTTTGCAGTGCACTTAGCCCACCTGCTACTAATAAAACAGCAGCCACAGCGCCTTCAAGCACAGCCCAAAACACCCGTTGCCATGCTGGCGTATCAATACTCCCGCCAGAGGCGAGGGAGTCAATAACTAAAGAGCCCGAGTCAGATGAGGTTACAAAAAAGGTAATAATTAAGATAACCGTTAGTAGCGAAATAATAAACGATAACGGTAGCACTTCAAATAATTGAAATAGCGCAACGGCATGGTTTGCTTGAACATCGGTTATTAAAGTATTAAACCCTTCATTCATTATTAAATTTAGCGCGGTATCGCCAAATACAGAAAACCATAAAAAGGTAAAAATAGTCGGAACTAGCATCACGCCCACAACAAATTGCCTAATGGTTCTGCCGCGGCTAATTTTAGCGATAAACATACCAACAAAGGGTGCCCACGCTATTGTCCAGCCAAATATAAATAGAGTCCAGTTACCAATCCAATCACTACGGCTATAGGCTTGTAAATTAAAAGTACGCTCAACAATACCGCTGAGGTAGCTGCCGGTATTTTGTAAAAACGATTCAAGAATATGAATAGTCGGGCCAATAAAAAACACAAAGGCCATTAATGATACGGCGAGTGTCATGTTTATTATAGATAAACGCTTCACACCTTTATCCATACCTGCCACCACAGAAAACGTTGCCGCTGCGGTAATAATAACAATAGCGGTAATTTGTACCGTGGTATTAATAGGGATGCTTGGCCATAAGTAGTGCAGCCCGGCATTAATTTGAGTAACCGAAAGTCCTAACGTTGTGGCAATACCAAATAGCGTGCCTAATATGGCAAACACATCAACAGTGTGCCCAATAGGGCCATATATTTTATCACCAATAAGTGGATACAAGGCTGAGCGAATAGACAGCGGAAGGCCGTGGCGAAATGCAAAGTAAGCAAGCACTAAACCAACAATCCCATAAATTGCCCATATATGAAAACCCCAATGAAAAAATGCAATTTGCATAGCCTGCTTAGCGGCATTAACGGTTTCTGCGGCGCCTGCCGGCGGAGATGCATAATGGAGCACGGGTTCTGCTACACCAAAATAAAGTAATGCGACTCCGTAACCGGCCGAAAATAGCATGGCAAACCATTCACCAAAGCTGTATTGGGGTTGCGCATGATCAGGACCCAGCTTGATATTTCCCCAGCTGGAGGCGGCAACACAAACGATGAAAACTAAGAAGATGGCAACTGATAACATATAAAACCAGCCAAAGGTTTCTGTTATCCACTTGAGGGCGACACTGAATGCTTGCCCTGCCAGTTCAGGGTTACTACTTGTACCAATGACCAAAAGCAGAATAATAAATACCGCGGGCAAAAATACCGGTAGCAAAATAGTTGAGCGTAAAGCAGTTTTTGTCATATTAATCCTTAATATTAATTGCTAACTTTCAAGTATGCTTTACTACCTTATTATATCTTGGGTGTGTTGGCTAATTCAGTCGTTTGTTTTGTATACGTATATTGCTTTGAATTAAGGTTGAGTTGAGCACAGAGAAACCCAACGGTTTAGCTATTTAAGAGATAAACTCTAATCTAAACAAAAAAGCTCTAAACCCAAAGGGCTTAGAGCTTTCTAAATTTAGCTAAAACACTAAACTTTAATGTGTTGTTGGGTTTCGTTTCACTCAACCCAACCTACGTTTAACACCAATCAGCTTAGGGCTTACAGCTAAAAGCTTATCGCTTCTTTTAATCATCAATTGAGCGTAGTAGGGCGTTGATGCCTACTTTTTCGCGTGTTTGTTGATCAACTTTTTTCACGATGATTGCAGCGTATAGGCTGTGAGTGCCATCTTTTGATGGTAGTGCGCCTGGCACAACTACAGCGCCTGCTGGTACTCGGCCGTAGTGAATTTCGCCGGTTTCACGGTCGTAAATACGGGTGCTTTGGCTAATGTAAACGCCCATTGAAATAACAGCGCCTTCCTCTACTACTACGCCTTCAACAATTTCAGAACGTGCGCCAATAAAACAATTGTCTTCAATGATGGTAGGGTTAGCTTGTAGTGGCTCTAAAACGCCGCCTATGCCCACGCCGCCAGATAAGTGTACGTTCTTACCAATTTGTGCACACGAGCCAACAGTTGCCCATGTATCAACCATGGTGCCTTCATCTACGAATGCCCCAATGTTCACATACGATGGCATAAGTACGACGTTTTTACCTACAAAGCTGCCTTTACGTGCTACAGCATTTGGTACTACGCGCATGCCACCTTGCTGAAATTGCTCCGGTGTGTAGTCGCTAAATTTAAGCGGTACTTTATCGTAAAACTGGTTTACGCCGTCGTTCTTTGGTTGGTTATCGCGAATACGGAACGATAATAAAACGGCTTTTTTAAGCCATTGGTGTACGACCCATTCGCCTGATATTTTTTCAGCAACGCGTGCAGCGCCGCTATCAAGAAGCTCTAGTGCGTCAATAATCGCTTGTTTTACATCGCTAGATACACTGCTTGGGCTAATGCTATCGCGGTTGTCCCAGGCGTTTTCTATCATAGTTTTTAAATCTGACATGGTGTGTCCTTATTCTGTTTCGGCGTTGAATTTTTTACGTAATGCCTGATGAATTTTGGCTTGCTCTTCATCAGTCAGCGCTTGGTATTCGTTATTTGATACGACAAAGAAATCCTCTGCACGTTCACCTACCGTTGTAATACGGGCTGCGTGAATGTGTAATAAATGCGCTTGGAAAACTTCGGCAATTTTAGTAAGTAAACCGGGTATATCAACAGCTTGAATTTCTATTAGGCTGCGATCTTTACGTGCATGAGGACGCAGCACTATTTTAGGTTTAATATTAAAGTCTTTAAATCGTTGTGAGCGATTCTTTTTAAAGCGTATTTTTTTGCGTGGTTCGCTAAGTGCTTGCTCAAGCCCACGTTTAATTGACTGAGCACGGCTACTTGCAATAGGGTCGCCGCTCACTTCAAGTATTACAAAGTTAAATAGGGCATAGCCATCTTTGGTAGTAAGCACTTGAGCGTGTTGTATTTGCGCTTTTTTAGAGCCAATTACGCTAACTAAGCGAGCGAATAACGGCCCAGAATATGGGCTATAAGCAAACACTTGCGTGCCGCCATGCATTGCTTTATCAGAAACAATGACACTGGGTAGGCTTAAGTCTGCGCATTTTAATAGGTGCTCGGTTTGCCATGATATTTGCTGCTCGCTAAAGGCAGTAAAGTAATTGGCTTTAAAGCGGCTCCAAATTAAATCAATTTGGTTTTCTAGGTAGCCCAAATTAAGTAAGCGCTGTTTAGCTTGGTGTTTTTTATCGCGTATTTGGTCGCGTTGATCCATTGGGTTTTCAAGCCCTAGGCGTAATGCGCGCTGAGTATGCAAGTATAACTCGCGTAGTAGAGTGTTTTTCCAATCATTCCATAAGTTGTCGTTGGTTGCGCGTATATCGGCAACGGTTAAACAATAGAGGTAATCGAGTTGGCGCTCTGTTTTTACGCGCGAAGCAAAGTCTTTAATAACACCTGGGTCATTTATGTCTTTACGCTGCGCAGTAACCGACATAAGTAAATGGTTACCAACTAGCCACGATATAAGCTTGCCATCAGATGATGGGAAGCCATGTAATTTAGAAAAAGCAATGGCATCCACTGAGCCTAGCTCTGAGTGATCGCCGCCACGCCCTTTAGCAATATCATGAAAAATACCTGCTAAATAAAGCAGTTCAGGCTTATCCATACGGGTTACTATTTCACTACAAATAGGAAACTCACTCACTTTAGATTTATCAAAATATTGGTAAATATTATTGATTAATTTATGGGTGTGCTCATCTACGGTGTAGGCATGAAATAAGTCAAATTGCATTTGCCCAAATATATTACGCCATTGTGGTAAATACGCGGCCAACATGCCGTGTTTGTGCATGAGCGTGAATGCGCGGCCCATGCCGTTTGGGTGTTTTACAATACGCATAAATGCCTCGCGACACGCTGCGTAATCTTGTAAGTCACCTAATAGGCGCCTGCGTACTTGCCTAATGGTACGAATAGTACTTGGGTAAATATGGGTAATTTCGGGGTTGTCGGCAATATGCTCAAACAAAACAAAAAGTTGATCGCGTCTAAAAAATACCGATGGGTTTTTTACCCTAATTTGGTGCCCAACGCGTTCAAAGTCTTTGTCTAACTCAATCACTGGCGCTTCGCTGCTCTCTGGCATAATACTTTCTTCAAAGTACGATAGCAGCATTTGATTAAGCTCGCGTACGCGGCTCATTATTCTAAATAAGCGTTTCATCATACGCTCAACCGAAGCTTTACCATCGCTACCAAAGCCAAGTATTTCAGCTGTGTGTGGTTGATGGTCAAACAACAAACGGTTTTCTGAGCGCCCAGCGGCTAAATGCAGTGCAAAGCGAATATTCCAAAGGTTTTCTAGGCACTCCGAAAGCTCCTGAAACTCTTCATGCGTTAAGTAGCCGTGGCTAATTAGCTCTTGTAGGGTTTCGGCTCTAAAGTGCTTTTTAGCAACCCAAATAATGGTTTGTAAATCGCGTAGACCACCGGGGTTTTCTTTTATGTTTGGCTCTAGGTTGTAAGCAGTACCGTGGCACTTTTTATGGCGTAGGTTTTGCTCTTGCACTTTGGCTACAAAAAACTCGCCTGAGCGCCAAACAGGGGTTTCTATAATATGCGTTTTGAGTTTTTCAAACTCAATGTGATTACCAAAAATGAGCCTACTTTCGAGCAAGCTGGTGGCAAAGGTAACGTCTTCACGTTTTTGCTCTATGGCTTGTTCAATGGTACGCACACTGTGGCCTATCTCTAAATTGAGATCCCATAGCATGGTAACAAACTGGCCTATTTTTTCGCATATTTGCTCGCTAGGCGGCTGCGTAACAAGCAATAAAAAGTCAATGTCGGAGTAGGGGTGTAGCTCGCCACGGCCGTACCCGCCCACGGCAATAAGGGCAAGATCAGGCTCGTGAGCTAAATCGTAAACATGAAACAGTTTAATTAGCAGGCGGTCTATAAACTCAGCCCGGGCATTAATTAAATTACCAACTGGTTGCTTAGAAAATTCGTTATGTAACCACTTATAAAAATAGCTAGAACAATCGCGATAATCGCTCAGTTGCTCAGCATCGCTAAGCAACTTTTTTACTTTGTTGGGTAATGCCACGTGGGCTGGCTCCTTATTGAACCGTTAGCATTGATAAATAACCTGAACGTTAAGTAATAAGTCAATCCCCAGCGGCTATTTTCAGTGTTAACAGTGTTGAATCCATTTGCAAATAGGCTCGCTATTTGACGCGACAATTCGATTTGTTTTCACTGAAAATCCCCAGCTTGGGGGAAATAAATTAAATATTACATATAATTCAGTATGTTATTAAATATATTAACCCGATTAGAGGTTAAATACTTTTATCAAGTGGCTCGGTATTTATTAGTGTTCGATAATCCTGTCGATAGTATCATCTGATCGCAGCGTTAAAATTTCAACACCATTTTCAGTCACTAATAGGGTGTGTTCCCACTGTGCAGACAAACTACGGTCGCGTGTAACTACAGTCCACTCGTCTTTTAAAAGTTTACACTGGCGCTTACCTGCGTTAACCATTGGCTCTATTGTTAAACACATACCGGCTTTAAGTGTTTCGCCAGTACCTGCTTTACCGTAGTGCATTACTTGAGGCTCTTCATGAAATTCGCTACCAATACCGTGGCCGCAGTATTCACGTACAATTGAGTAGTTAAAGCTCTCTGCGTATTTTTGAATTGCTTCACCAATATCGCCTAAACGCACACCTGGTTTTACCATTTTAATAGCAAGGTATAAGCTTTCTTGCGTTACTTGTGCAAGGCGTTTACCTTGAATGTTAGGCGTACCTACATGAAACATCTTTGAGGTGTCGCCGTGGTAACCGTCCTTAATTACGGTTACATCAATGTTGACGCTATCGCCATCTTTTAGCGGTTTGTCATTTGGAATACCGTGGCAAATTACATGATTTACAGAGGTACATACCGACTTAGGGAAACCGTGGTAATTTAGTGGCGCAGGGATAGCATCTTGCACATTTACAATATAATCATGACAAATTGTATTTAGCTCATCAGTAGTCACACCTGGCACTACATGTGGTTCAATCATTTCAAGTACGTCTGCCGCTAAACGCCCGGCTACACGCATTTTTTCAATTTCTTCAGGGGTCTTGATCACAGCGCTCATTGAGGCTCCAAAGTTGCGTTTTTTAACATTTATCGTCGCACAAATTTTGCACGCGACGTTGAGTATTTAATTTTAATATGGTATAAAGCGCGCCGTCTTTTTACAAATAAATTCTTAAATGATTTTTTGTATTTAAGGCAAACACAATTTTATTTTAACACACACACGTATCGTCACATACACTTGGGTGCATTTGAAGTTTAAATACTTCGGTGTTGGTGCTATGGGATATGTGGAGGCCTAACCCTAAACTACATAGAGGATTTACAAAATGGCAAACGTTTCAATGCGCGATATGCTTCAAGCTGGTGTTCACTTTGGTCACCAAGCACGTTACTGGAACCCTAAGATGAAGCCTTTCATCTTCGGCGCACGTAACCGTGTACATATCATCAACCTTGAGCAAACAGTACCAATGTTCAACGACGCACTTAAGTTTTTATCAAGTGCTGCTGCAAACAAAGGTAAAGTTCTTTTCGTTGGTACTAAGCGCGCAGCAAGCGAAGCAGTTAAAGAAGCTGCTTTACAAAGCGACCAGTTCTTCGTTAACCACCGCTGGTTAGGTGGTATGTTAACTAACTGGAAAACAGTTCGTCAGTCAATCAAGCGTCTTAAAGACCTTGAAGCTCAAAGCCAAGACGGTACTTTCGAGAAGTTAACTAAGAAAGAAGCGTTAATGCTTACTCGCGAAATGGAAAAGCTTGAAAAGAGCCTTGGCGGTATCAAAAACATGGGTGGCCTTCCAGACGCTATCTTCGTTATCGATGCTGATCACGAGCACATTGCTATCCGTGAAGCAAACAACCTAGGTATTCCAGTTGTTGCAATCGTTGATACTAACTCTAACCCAGACGGTGTTGATTACATCGTACCTGGTAACGATGATGCTATCCGTGCAATCAACCTTTACACTAGCTCTGTTGCAGCTGCTATCACTGAAGGTCGTGAGAACAACATCGTTGCTCAAGCTGAGAAAGACGACTTTGTAGAAGCTGAGTAATTAGCTGTCATCAAGTCTTCATCTTTTTAAGGTGAAGACTTGCTATTCTTGTAGAGCGGTTTACCCGCTTATCTAATACCTGATTTCAGATTTGAGGATTTACTAATGGCTGTAACTACTGCCCTAGTTAAAGAATTACGCGAGCGTACTGGCGCTGGCATGATGGATTGTAAAAAAGCGTTAACTGAAACTGATGGCGACATCGAGTTAGCGATTGAAAACATGCGTAAGAGCGGTGCTGCAAAGGCTGCTAAGAAAGCAGGTAACATTGCTGCTGAAGGTACTATCATCATCAAGCAAAACGATGGTGTTGCAGTACTAGTAGAAGTTAACTGTCAAACTGACTTCGTAGCAAAAGACGAAAGTTTCTTAGCGTTTGCTAACAAAGTTGCTGACGCTGCTATCGCTGAAACAATTACTATCGAAGACTTACAAGCTAAGTTTGAAGAAGACCGTGTTGAGCTAGTAACTAAAATTGGTGAAAACATCAACGTACGTCGTCTTCAGTACATCACTGGTGAAACACTTGTTGAATACCGTCACGGTGAACGTATTGGTGTTGTTGTTGCAGGTGTTGCTGATGAAGAAACACTTAAGCACATTGCAATGCACGTTGCTGCTTCAAACCCAGAGTATTTAACGCCTGAAGATGTACCTGCTGACGTTGTAGAAAAAGAAAAGCAAGTTCAAATCGACATCGCGATGAACGAAGGCAAGCCTGCTGAAATCGCTGAAAAAATGGTTGTTGGCCGCATGAAGAAATTTACTGGTGAGGTTTCTCTTACTGGTCAAGCTTTCATCATGGAGCCTAAAAAATCTGTTGGCGAAATTCTTAAAGAGAAAAACGCAACAGTTACTAGCTTCGCACGTGTAGAAGTTGGTGAAGGTATCGAGAAGAAAGAAGAAGATTTTGCTGCTGAAGTTGCTGCTCAAATTGCAGCTGCAAAAGGCGAGTAAGATTAACTATTTGTGATGCATAAGGAAATTAGATGCCATTAAAGTACTATTTGCTTTTGCGTCACGCTTAGAAATTCTTTAAAATAACCGCGCTTTTATGTTTATCATAAGCGCGGTTATTTTTTACCCATAATTTAATAAAAAGTTGGCCCCAATACTATGACTATCAATCGTAAACCTATTTTTAGACGTGTTCTTCTCAAATTAAGTGGTGAAGCTTTAATGGGAGACGAAGGCTTCGGCATCGACCCAAAAGTGCTAGATCGTATGGCCCAAGAAATTAAAGAGCTGGTAGAACTCGACGTAGAAGTGGGTTTGGTTATCGGCGGTGGTAACTTTTTACGTGGCGGATCACTAGCAGAAGCTGGCATGAACCGCGTAGTTGGTGACCACATGGGTATGCTTGCAACCGTAATGAACGGCCTTGCAATGCGTGATGCACTACACCGTGCATTTGTTAATTGTCGTTTAATGTCGGCAATCCCTCTAAACGGTGTATGTGATGCATACAACTGGGCTGAGGCAATTAGCTTATTAAAATCTGGCCGCGTTGTTATTTTTGCAGCAGGTACGGGTAACCCGTTCTTCACTACCGATTCTGCTGCGTGTTTACGCGGTATTGAAATTGAAGCCGACACTGTAATTAAAGCGACTAAGGTTGATGGCGTATTTAGTGATGATCCGGTTAAAAACCCAGAAGCCACGCTTTACCGTCACTTAAGCTACAATGAAATTATTGATAAAGAACTAAAAGTAATGGATTTAGCGGCGTTTACACTCGCTCGCGATCATAATATGCCATTGAGCGTATTTAACATGAATAAATCAGGCGCCTTAAAACGCGTAATTATGGGTGAAGAAGAAGGCACACTTATCTCTTCACAAGCCTCAGATGAAGTAATCAAATAATTAGGATTAAACCGTGATTAACGATATTCAAAAAGATGCGCAAGAGCGCATGCAAAAAAGTGTAGCAGCACTAGGTAGTCAACTATCAAAAATTCGTACAGGTCGTGCTCACCCAGCAATTTTAGACGGCATTATGGTATCGTACTACGGTGCTGATACACCACTTAACCAAGTGGCTAATGTAACGATTGAAGACTCTCGTACGCTGGCTATCGGCGTATTCGACAAGTCTTTAGCGCAAGCTGTAGAAAAAGCAATTATGGCGTCTGACTTAGGTTTAAACCCTATGTCTGCTGGTACAGTAATTCGCGTACCACTTCCTCCGCTTACAGAAGAGCGTCGTAAAGATTTAATTAAAATTGTACGTGGCGAAGTAGAAAGCGGCCGTGTTGCTGTGCGTAACATTCGTCGTGACGCTAATGGCGATGTAAAATCTTTATTAAAAGATAAAGAAATTTCTGAAGATGAAGCGCGTCAAGCAGAAGATACAATTCAAAAGCTTACAGATAAATTTATCAAAGAAATGGATGCACAACTAACAGCGAAAGAAGCTGAGTTGATGGAAATCTAAACAGCTAAATAACCTCAATGCAGGTTATGAAATATATTAGTTTTGAAACGCCGTCTAGGGTATACTAGGCGGCGTTTTTTTATGGAATACTCAATATTTATGGTTCTAGACGCTGATACAATTTCACAGCAATGTTTACCTAAACATGTTGCCATCATCATGGATGGTAACGGGCGTTGGGCGCAAGCTAGAAAGAGACCTCGTGTGTTCGGGCATAAAAAAGGCGTGGACGCAGTTCGTCAATCTGTTCAGTTTTGTACTAAATTAGGGATACAATCGTTAACCTTATTTGCTTTTAGTAGTGAAAACTGGCGCCGCCCCGAAGACGAAGTAAACACTTTAATGGAGCTTTTTTTGTTTGTTTTAACAAAGGAAGTAAAAAAGCTTCATAAAAATAATGTAAAACTGACCATTATTGGAGATTTATCACGATTCTCTGAAAGTTTACGTAGCAAAGTAAACGCTGCGCATGAGCTAACAGCAGATAACACCGGTTTGCATTTAAACGTGGCCGCTAATTATGGCGGTAGATGGGATATGGCAAATGCAGCAAAGCAACTAGCACTACAAGTTGCAAACGGACAACTCAAGGCAGAGGATGTTACAGAAGAGCGCTTAGCACAGCATATGAGCATGGCAGACCAAGCGGAGCCGGATTTACTAATTCGCACGGGTGGTGATGTTCGTATTAGTAACTTTTTACTATGGCAAGCTGCTTATGCGGAACTTTACTTTACCGAAACTCTTTGGCCTGATTTTAATGAAGCAGCATTTGCTGAGGCCATTGCGTGTTACGTTGCCAGAGAGCGACGTTTTGGTTGTACGGGCGAACAAATAAAACAATTACTCGCTCAAACCTAAAATAGAATAAGGGTCACTATTTTGTTAAAACAACGAATTTTAACCTCGGTTGTATTAGCGCCGTTAGCGCTAGCCTTGGTTTTTTATACTCCACTAACATTGTTTAGTTATTTTGCCGGTATTATTGTTTTACTTGGCGCGTGGGAGTGGTCTGCTTTTATGGGCCTATGCACAAAATTAAAACGGGGTGCGTTTGTGGTGTTAATTGGCGCGTTATTGGCGCTACTAAATTTACATTGGCCGATTGAATCACTGTGGCAAAACGGCCAGCTGGTCGGGGATGCAAATTACTTATTTACGCTCTCGTTTGCTTGGTGGATTGTGGCCAGTTATTTAATTTGGCGCTACCCAGCCATGGCCAAAGCATGGAACGAAGGCTTGGTAATGCGCGGCATTGCCGGGTTGCTTACTTTAATCCCACTTTGGCTTGCACTCAATACCTTACGTAGCGCGCAATACGCTGAATCAACGCACTTTGGCTCGGTACTGATTTTAGTGGTACTTGGTATTGTATGGAGCGCCGATGTAGGGGCTTACTTTACAGGCAAAAGTTTTGGTAAGCACAAGCTTATGCCAAAGGTGAGCCCAAATAAAACCATCGAAGGCCTAGCAGGCGGTGTGGTTGCATCAATTATATTTGTTTTAGCTTTTTGTCACTTTACCGGTGTGGATTTTGCTGTATGGCCTATTTATGCCGTAATGACCGCCTTTATAGCTTTGTTTTCGGCTGTCGGTGATTTACTCGAAAGCATGTTTAAACGTGAAGCCGGCCTAAAAGACAGTGGTCGCTGTTTACCCGGCCACGGCGGTATTTTAGATAGAATTGACAGCTTAACCGCAGCAGCCCCAATGTTTGTAATGTGCTATGCATGGACCTTGAGTTTATGAGCCAACAGCAGCAACTTGTTATTTTAGGCGCTACAGGTTCAATTGGGTTAAGTACATTAGATGTTATAGCACGAAATAAAGCGCTATTTAACGTATTTGCCCTCACTGCAGGCCACAATGCAAAAAAAATGGCTGAGCTGTGTATTGAGCACGAACCGTTATATGCCGTTATGGCCACACAAAGCGCTGCAGAGCAATTATCATCGTATTTAAATAATACGCCATGCCAAACCTTAGTAATGCATTCACAGCAGGCTATGAGCGATTTATGTGCGCATCCCGATGTCGATACCGTCATGTCAGCTATTGTTGGCGCTGCCGGCTTACTGCCCACACTAAGCGCCGTTGAAGCAGGTAAAAAAGTACTGCTTGCCAATAAAGAATCGTTGGTTATGTCAGGGCAGTTGTTTATTGATAAAGTAAAACAGCATAAAGCCACGTTGTTACCTATTGATAGCGAGCACAACGCTATTTTTCAGTGCTTACCTCATTCACTTCAAAACGCAAACGCTGATCAAAATTTACAAGAGCATGGCGTAAGTAAAATATTGCTTACCGGCTCTGGTGGACCATTTTTAACGCGCGATATAAATACCTTAAAAGAGGTAACGGTTAGTGAAGCCGTCGCTCACCCTAATTGGTCTATGGGGCAAAAAATATCGGTAGATTCAGCCACCATGATGAACAAAGGGCTTGAATTTATTGAAGCTAAATGGCTGTTTAATTGTGACACCAGCGATATTGATGTGGTGATCCACCCGCAAAGTATTATTCATTCTATGGTGCAATACCACGATGGCTCCATTTTAGCGCAAATGGGTAACCCCGATATGCGCACACCTATTGCACACGCACTCGCTTACCCAGATCGAATTAACGCGGGTGTAAAACCACTCAACTTTTCGGATATTTGTGATTTTTCGTTCACAAAACCTGATTTTGCGCGTTATCCAAATTTACAACTTGCTATTGATGCGTGCAGCGCAGGGCAAGGCGCAACCACAACGGTAAATGCAGCAAACGAAATAGCGGTTGCGGCATTTTTAAAAGGCCAAATTGGCTTTACTGACATTTATAAAATTAATGCACAAACGCTTGATGCGGCCACATTCACTAACGTACAAAGCCTAGATGAAATATTAGCGTGTGACCAACAAGCCCGTCAACGTGCAGCGGATTTAATAACAAAAGTGACTCATTAATATGTTAGATTTTTTTTGGAATCTTGGCTCGTTTATTTTAGCGCTGGGCATTTTAGTTGCTATTCATGAATATGGGCACTTTTGGGTGGCCCGTAAAATGGGTGTTAAAGTGCTGCGCTTTTCGATTGGTTTTGGTAAACCGCTTTTAAAGTGGCACGATAAATACAATACAGAATACGTAATTGCCGCTATTCCGCTGGGTGGCTACGTTAAAATGCTTGATGAACGCGTGGATGAAGTGCCTGAAAATGAGCGCCATTTGTCATTTAACGCTAAATCGGTTCAGGCCCGTATAGCCATAGTGGCAGCCGGCCCGCTGGCTAATTTTTTATTTGCTATTGTGGCGTTGGCGGCTATGTACATGGTGGGCGTGCAATCGGTAAAACCTGTAGTGGGTAGTATTACCGAAGGTAGCAGAGCAGAGCAGGCGGGCATTATGCCCTCTGAACAAATTATTAAAATTGGTGATGACACGATTGCCACCTGGCAAGATGCAACTTTTGCACTTATGTCGAGCTTAGGTGAGCAAAGCGTGCCCGTAGTAGTGCGTAACGAAAACTACCAAGAGCAAACAAAAATGCTTAACGTAGAGGGTTGGAAGCTCGATCAGCAAGACGTGCCGCCACTGAGTTCGTTGGGTATTGTACCGTTTAGACCCCAAGCCACATTAACCATTGCGGCTATTACTAAAAATTCAGCAGCCGAACTGGCTAATTTGCAGGTTAACGATACGATTATCGCTGTAAATGGTGAAACAATAAGCGATTGGCAGCAATTAGTTAATCTTATTACGCAATCGGCTAACAAATCTTTACAATTTAGTGTAAAAAGACAAGATAGTATAAATAGCGTAACAGTAACGCCTAAATCGCGCATTAATGAGCACGGTATTGAACAAGGGTTTTTAGGTGTTGCGCCGGTTGTTCAACCTTGGCCTGAGGGCTATGTTGAAACCCGAAGCTTTGGTCCGCTTGATAGTATTGCTCGTGGTACCCAAGAGACCTGGCGCCTTATAACGCTTAGCTTTGACATGATTGGTAATTTAATTACAGGTCAGGTTTCGGTTAAAAATTTAAGTGGCCCTGTGGGCATTGCAGTTGGTGCAGGAACTAGCGTAAGCTACGGGCTAGTCGCCTTTTTAAGCTTTTTAGCGCTAATAAGCGTTAACTTGGGTGTATTTAATTTATTACCTCTGCCAGTGCTTGATGGTGGACACTTAATGTATTACATAATTGAACTTTTCCGTAAAAAGCCGGTCTCTGAAAAGACACAAGAATTTGGTTTTAAAGTGGGCGCCTTGCTGCTCATATTTTTAACATGTTTCGCTTTGTTCAATGATGTATCGCGTTTGTAGTTACAGCGTGACAATTACTAATTAGAACACGATTGTAAGCATCACTAATTATTAGTTTTGATGTTAAGCGGTAATACAGTTGTAAAGGATAAAGATAATAAAATGGCTATAAAAAAACATTTGGCAGTTTCAAGTTTATTGGGTGCAAGTTTTGCAGCCCTGGGCCAAAACTCCTTTATTGTTGAAGATTTAAAAATTGAAGGTTTGCAACGTGTAGCACTTGGTGCAGCACTAACGCATGTTCCTATCAATGTGGGCGATAACGTTGATGACTATACGATTTCAAAAACAATAAAGTCACTTTATCGTTCAGGTCACTTTGACAACATCAAAGCGTTACGCGATGGTAATAACGTTATTTTTAAAGTGACTGAGCGTCCTACTATTAGCTTTATTGAGTTTGAAGGCAATAAAGATATAAAAGACGAGCAGCTTAACGAATCGCTCGATCAGCAAGATATTCGCCAAGGTGAACCGCTTGATAAAACCGTTATCGATAATATCGAAAAAGGGTTGGTTGAGTTTTTCCACAGTATTGGTAAATACAATGCCACCGTTGATATTAGCGTAACTAAGCTGCCACGTAACCGTGTAAAGCTTAAGCTAGAATTTGACGAAGGCGAAGCCGCCTCTATTCGTCAAATCAACTTAGTGGGTAACGAATTATTCTCTAACGAAGAGCTTTTAAAGCTTGCTGAATCGCAACAAGATTTACCGTGGTGGCAGTTTATGGGTAGCGACCGTTACCAAAAACAAACCATTGAAGGCGATTTAGAAAAAATTCGCAGCTTTTATTTAGACCGCGGTTACTTACGTTTTAATATCGATTCTACGCAAGTATCAGTAAGTCCTGAGCGCGAATCTGTGTATGTAACTGCTAACTTAACAGAAGGTGTTAAGTACACAGTTAAAGGTTTTGACTTTATCGGTGATTTACTTGGCCGAGAAGAGCTAATCAAAAGCGTTATCCCACTTCGCGCCGGCGAACTTTACAATGGCTCAGTGGTGACCTCATCTGAAGAGTTTATCAAAAGCTATCTAGCGCGCTTTGGTTATGCCAATGCCGAAGTACGCACAATTCCAGAAATTGATGATGAAAAACAAGAAGTGCAACTTACGCTGTCGGTAAATCCGGGCAAGCGTGTGTACGTACGTCGTATCATCGTTGGTGGTAACCAAAATACTGCTGATGAAGTACTTCGCCGCGAAATGACACAACTTGAAGGTGCATGGTTATCTAATCAAAACCTTGAGCGCTCAAAGCTGCAAATTCAGCGTTTACCATACATGGAAACTGTTGACTTTAACGTAGTACCAGTACCGGGTGTAGATGACCAAGTAGACGTAGACTTTACAGTAAAAGAGCAATCGGCTGGTAGCTTTAACGCGGGCTTAGCGTATGGCTCATACGCAGGGCTTCAGTTTAATATTGGTGTGACCGAATCTAACTTTTTAGGTACGGGTAATCAAATTGGCTTAAACTTAAATACCTCTACTGGTTCTGAAAGCATTAGCTTGTCGTACACCGACCCTTACTTCACGCCAGATGGTGTATCTCAAGGTAGCAGTATTTTTTACAACAACTACGATGCCAGTAAATTTAGCTTGGTAGATTATAAATCAACAAGTTACGGTATTGGTACCAATATTGGTTTCCCAATTGATGCGGTAAACCGTGTTAACTTTGGCGTACGTTGGATTCAAGAAGAACTTTCAGAAATTGCCGAGTACGAACAAACACGTGTACTACGCGAAACCTTCTTAGATGAAGAAAACCCAGATGCTGGCTTTGACTTTACTAAATATGAGCTAAGCGTTGGTTGGTCGCGTATCACAGTTAACCGTGGTTTATTCCCAACAGCGGGTTCGCGCCAAACATTAAATTTAACAGCCACAACGCCTAACTCTGATCTTCAGCATTTTAAACTGAACTACGATTCGCGTTTTTACTGGCCAATATCGAATGACCACCGTTGGGTGTTCTCAACACGTGCAGCGCTTGGTTACGGTAATGGTTATGGGTCAACAAACGGTTATGAGCAAACACTGCCATTCCAAGAGTTCTTCCGTATAACGGAAATGGAACTACGTGGCTTTGACCGTAATACTATATTGCCGCGTGCTGTATCACGTGTTCCTTTATCAATCCCTGGTACGCCAGGTGCTGATGGTACTACAACCGGTAGCATTGGTGGCTCTGATGAGTTTGATATTTTAGTACCACAAGGGCGTATTGGTGGTAATGCAAAAGCGGTTGCAGGTATGGAGCTAATTGTACCTACGCCGTTCTTAGATGAAGAAAACACCAGTTCTGTACGTACCAGTTTCTTTGTAGATGCTGCCAACGTATGGGATACTGAATTTAACGTTGACCGTTTCCAAAACTTAGCGCCAGATGAGCGTGCTAAGTTAGATGATTACTCTGATCCAATGCGCTTTAGGGTATCAACCGGTTTATCTTTACAATGGATCTCTCCAATGGGTCCAATGCTGATTAGTTTTGCGTATCCATTGCAAAAAGAAGAAGATGACGATACAAAGACCATCAGCTTTAATATTAGTAACACTTTCTAAAGGAGTTTTTTGTGAAAAAATTATTTAAATCAACAGCAGTAGCCGTGTTAGCAACATTGATGATGGGTACCTCTGCAAGTGCATTTGCCCACAAAGTAGGCATTGTTGATATGCAAGAGATCTACAAGCAAATTCCTCAAATGGCTAAAATTGAGCAGTCTTTACAAACTGAGTTTGCTGAGCGTCGTCAAGAGCTTGAAAAACTACAAGGCGACATTCGCTTTGAAGCAGAAAAATTTAAGCGTGAAAGCACTACAATGAGCCAAGCTCAAAAAGATGCACTACGTGATAAAATTCAAGGCATGCAACAAAACCTTGCTGAAAAAGGTCGTCCTTTAGAGCAAGAAATCAAAGCACGTCAAAACCAAGAGCTTGCTAAAGTTCAGGGTTTAATTATCAAAACAATTGAAGAAATTGCTAAAGATGGCGACTTCGATGAAGTTAAAGTTAAAGACACTACTATTTACTTTAACCCTAAAGAAGTAACTGATCTTTCAAGCAAAGTTGTATCAGCAGTTAGTAAGAAATAATCACTCTATGCAAAATTATACGCTTTCGCACATTGCGGAACTTCTAGGCGCCGAACTTCAAGGTGATGGCGCTTTAGAAATTACAAAAATAGCTACACTTGCAAATGCCCGTTCTGGGCATATTGCATTTTTAGCGAACTCAAAATATCGTACGCAGCTTGAAACTACACAAGCCAGCGCTGTTATTCTTAGCGAAGCCGATGCACCGTATTTTAGTGGCGCAAAAATCATTGTTGGAAATCCGTATGTGAGCTACGCAAAGCTTGCACAATTTATGGATACAACCCCGCAAGCGGCGCAGCAAGGTATACACGCTAGTGCGACTATTCACCCAAGTGCAACGCTAAGCACAAGTGCTGCCATTGGCGCAAATGTTGTTATAGAAGCCGGTGCAGTGATTGGTGATAACGCACAAATTGGTCCGAACAGTTTCATCGGTGAACGTGTTAAAATAGGTTCTGGCACAAAGCTTTGGCCGAGTGTGACTATTTATCACGATGTTGAAATTGGCGCTGATTGTTTATTTCAAGCAAACAGTGTGGTTGGCAGTGACGGATTTGGCTATGCAAACGAGCGCGGGCAGTGGGTTAAAATTCCTCAGTTAGGCTCTGTGATTATCGGCGACAAGGTAGAAGTGGGCGCAAGCACAACAATTGACCGCGGCGCACTCGATAACACGATTATTCATAGTAATGTGATCATCGATAACCAATGTCAAATAGCACACAACGTTGAAGTTAACTCGGGTACTGCAATTGCAGGCTGTACTGTACTAGCAGGTAGTGTAACCATTGGTAAAAACTGCCAAATAGGTGGCATGACCGCAATTAATGGTCACATGTCAGTATGTGATGGTGTTATAATTACCGGCATGAGTATGGTGACTAAATCGATCACCGAGCCGGGTATTTACTCATCTGGTATGCCCCATACAACTAATAAAGAATGGCGTAAATCAATTGCCCACTTGCGTAATCTTTCAGACATGAAATCACGTCTTAAAGCGCTTGAAGCATTGGCTAAGTCATAACGTTGAACACTAATAAGGATGCTATTTTGGCAAACGAATTAAATAGCCTTGATATTCAAGAAATTTTAAGTTTATTACCACACCGCTACCCGATGCTTTTAATTGATCGTGTAATTGACTTTACGCCTGGCGAGTCACTGCATGCGATTAAAAATGTATCGGTTAACGAGCCTATTTTTACTGGCCACTTTCCAAATCAGCCAATTTTCCCTGGTGTGCTAATATTAGAAGCCATGGCGCAAGCCACCGGTTTATTAGGATTTAAAACAGTAGAAAACCGTAGCGATAACGAGCTTTACTTGTTTGCTGCAGTCGATAACGCACGTTTTAAACAGCCAGTTATACCGGGCGATACACTGCATTTGCATGTAGAGTTTTTAAAAGAGCGTCGCAATATATGGAAATTTGCCGCTGAAGCAAGAGTCGACGGCAAGGTTGTATGTAGTGCCGAAATTATGTGTGCGAGAAGAGAGTTTTAATAGTGATCCATTCTACAGCAATAATCGAACCTGGCGCTAAACTAGGCAACAATGTCTCAGTTGGTCCATATAGCTATATTGGCAATGATGTTGTGATCGGTGATGACTGTATTATTGAGTCTCACGTTGTTATTAAAGGGCCATCTACTATTGGTTCTGGCAATCATATTTTTCAATTTGCGTCAGTAGGCGAAGCCTGCCAAGACAAAAAATACAACAACGAACCAACCACTCTTATTATGGGCGATAACAACGTTATACGTGAGTGTGCAACCATTCACCGTGGTACTATTCAAGACCAAGGTGTTACTAAAATTGGTAGCAATAACTTATTTATGGCGTATACCCACGTTGCTCACGATGCCGTAATTGGTAATAACGTTATATTTGCTAATAACGCAAGCGTTGCAGGCCACGTGCATGTAGGCGATTGGGTTATTTTAGGTGGTAACTCAGGTGTGCATCAATTTTGTAAAATTGGTGATCACGCATTTATTGGCATGTACTCAGGCGTTAATAAAGACGTACCGCCATTTGTAACCACCATTGGTATGCCAGCAGGCCCTGCTGCGACCAATAAAGAAGGTATGAAGCGTCGTGGCTTTGAAAGCGACGAAATTATGGCCGTACGCCGTGCTTATAAAGCGTTTTATCGTAAGAGCTTAAGCGTGGACGAAGCGATTGACTCACTTAGTGAAGATGCTGCTAAGTATCCTGCAGTACAAACCATGATTGATTTTGTGAAAAGCTCTGAGCGCGGTATCGTAAGATAAGCGCCTTATGCTTTTTAAAAAAAACCACCTAAGAGTAATCGACGGTGGTTTTTTATTGCCTATAAAATATTTTAATTCAGTACACACTCAGCCACGTAAGGTTAACCTTTGCGCGAATTTTTATAATTAAAGCGCATCTATGTCTTTTACTAAGTTAATTTTTACCCTCAGTTTTTTATCAATTTTAGCTGCGTGTAGCAGCCAACCTATAGTTACCTCTGCTAATGGCGAGCGTACTCAGTTAGGTAAAGCCTCTTATTACGCTAATAAATACCATGGCCGCACAACAGCAAACGGCGAAACATTTAGCCAAAACGCATCCACTGCTGCGCATTTAGAATTACCCTTTGGTACAAAAGTGAAGGTTACAAACTTGGCAAATAACAAATCGGTGATCGTGAGAATAAACGATAGAGGCCCGTACGTTAGAGGGCGGGTTATTGATTTATCGTTAGGTATGTTTAAAAAAATTGCCGACCCTAAAGTCGGCGTTATAGATGTATCAATCAGCGTATTAGAACCGAGTAGTTAAGGCAACATAATCGGTATATGTTTCGCTAAGCTCTTTATGAGTGCCTTGCGCTACAAGGCTGCCATTTTCTAGCCAAATAATGTTATCCATTTGCGCTAAAAGAGCAGGGTCGTGGGTAATGGTAAGTACGCTTGCGTTACTCATTACCTGCATAATAGCGTTCATTACCGTTTGCTTAGATTGGTTATCAAGCCCTTCTGTAGGCTCATCAAGGACTAAAATGGCTGGGTTTTGTAATAAAGCTTGCGCAATGGCTATGCGCCTTGATTGGCCTTGAGAAACACTTCTCCCACCTGTGCCTAAACGGGTTTTTAAACCATCTTGTAGCTCATTAAACCAAGGTTTGAGCTGTGCAAGGTTAATGGCTTCAAGCATTTCTTCTTTTGTGGCGCTTGGCTTTGCATAGCGTAAGTTTTCACTTAATGTGCCATCAAAAATATGATGCTGCTGCGCAAGTATATTAATAATGCTTGCGCGGGTGTTGCTGCTTAGTGCGTGGAGTTCTTCTGCGTTATTTTCATCGCTTAGCCTAATACTGCCTTGCTGCACTGGCCATAAACCGGTAAGTAAATTAACCAAGGTGCTTTTACCACTGCCGCTTCTGCCTACAATCGCTACTTTTTGCTGTGCTTTAAGGGTAAAGCTGATATTAGCTAAAGCACTGTGCTCTTGGTATTTATAGCCAATGTTATTAAGCGCCAAAGTTGTATTGTTTTTATCAAACTGCATCTCAACTAACTCAGCGCTATTAGCTTCTTGCGCTGTGACTTTATCTTCCAGTGTAAATAGTCGCTCAGCGGCTTTGAGTACAGTGGGCAGCTCTATAAATGCATTGGGCAACAGCAATACAGTTTCAAAGCTTGCTAATACAAATAGGCTTAACATAGCAAGCTCAACATTAACCATAGCGCCGCTGTAAACCAAAGGCACAATAGTAACTATGGCGCCAAGCATAGCTAGCTGCACAACCAGCAAACTTAAACCGTCGCTATTTGCGAGTGCTTTATGGCGACTATAAAGTTGTTGGTTATATTGCTCGTTTAGTTCATTACATTTTGAAATTTGCCCAGCACGTGCCTGATAAATACTCAGCTCTCTAAGGCCGGTTAGGGTGTCAGAAAGCTCTGCTCTAAGTTGTGCACTGAGCTGTGTTTCTTTATGGCTATTTTTATTTAATTTAGCACTTAACAGCGCAGGTAAAACAACACCAATTAATAAAATGCCTATAAAACAAATAAGCGCAACATTGGCGTTATAAGCCGCCATAAACACCATAATTATGGGCACACTCAACAGCGCTACCAGCATTGGCAGTAATATGTTTAAGTAAAACTTATCAAGCGCATCCACGTCATTTTGTAAGCGGTTAACTAAATCGGCGCTGCGGCTCATTGCTAAATCTACATTGTTTAGCTTACTTAGCGTGGCAAACATATTAACGCGTATTTCACTAAGCAATAAAAACGTCGCGTTATGTGTTACTAAGCGCTCACCATAGCGTGATGCAGTTCGTACAATCGCTAAAAATCGAATGGTTCCTGCAGGTGTAAAGTAATTCATTTGTACGCCTGCGATACCCGCTGCCGCCATTGAGGCTAAAAACCACCCCGATATAGCTAATAAGCCCACGTTTGCAAGTACCGTTAATGTGGCTAAAAAAGTACCCAGTAGCATGGCTTTATAATGCGGGCGGCAAAGCTTTAATAGCCTAATAAAATTAGTCATTGTTTGCTCCTTGCGCTTGTAAATTAAGGAGTGATTTAAATGCGCCTTGTTGCTGCTCAAGTTGGCTGTAAGTACCTTGCTGTGCTATTTCGCCATTTTGCATAACAAGGATATTGCTTGCGTTTTTCACTGTATTTAGCCGGTGGGCAATGACCAACACTAAGTGGTTTTTAGCGTAATTATTTATAGCCTGCTGAATAAGCTGCTCGGTTTGGCTATCAAGGTGGGCTGTCGGTTCGTCAAGCACTAAAATAGGTGCTTGTTTTAAAAACGCCCGTGCGAGGGCTATACGCTGCTTTTGACCGCCAGAGAGCCCTTCACCTTGCTCACCTATCAGGGTGTCGAACCCATTCTCTAACGTGTTTATAAAATCTAAGGCGCCCGCTTGGTGCGCGGCTTGCTCAAGCTCTAGTTGCGTAGCGGCTGGCTTGGCTATTTTTATGTTATCGCTAATGCTTTGATAAAAAAGCGTTGGGGTTTGGGGGATCCACGCAATTGCGTTTTGTAATGTACTCATGCTTGTAGCATCAAGTGGTTTATTATTAATGCTTATTTGTTCAATCACCTGCGGATGAAACCCTAATAAACAATCAAATAAAGTACTTTTACCTGAGCCACTAGCACCTACTACAGCCACTAACCCTTTAGCGGGTAGCGTAAGGTTTATATTTTTTATGCCTTCGTTACTGTTTGGGTAGGTAAAGTTTAAGTTGTTTATGTTTATTGAGCTTATATGCTCCTCAAATTTTGCTTCATGTTGCTGTGACTGCTCAGGAAGTGGGGCATTTAAAATAGTGACCATATCGGCCGCAGCGCTTATACCTTGCAAGCGGGCATGGTAGTGGCTGCCTAATTGGCGCAGTGGTAAGTAAAATTCTGGGGCAAGTAGTAAAACAACAAATCCGGTTGCAAAATCAAGCGTGCCAAAAAACAGTCTAAAACCAATGATTACCGCCACCAGTGCCACACTAATTGTGGCTAAAAATTCCAGCGCAAATGATGATAAAAAGGCAATTTTTAAAACACCGAGTGTAGCGTGCCTAAAGTCATCAGAAATTTTGGCTATTTGTTTAAGCTCTTTTTGCGTTGCGTTAAACAATTTAAGTTGTGTTAAACCTTGTACGCGGTCAAAAAAGTAATTACCTAGTACGGCCAGTTGCTGCCATCTTTTTTGATTTAACGCCTCGGCCTTTGAGCCCACCAAAATCATAAAAAACGGAATAAGCGGAGCGGTTAATAAAAATATTAAGCCTGCTTTATAGTCGGTTGGAAAAATAACCACCAATATTGCCAGCGGAATAAGCGCGCTATAAGCAACGCCAGGCAAGTATTTAGCGTAGTAGTCGTGCAGTGCTTCAACGCCATCGTGCACGGTGTTAAGCGTGGCTCCTTGGCCGTGTTGTTCAATATAACTTGGGCCAAGTTGCGTTAATTTGGTCAATAAGGTTTGGCGCATAGCCGACTTTATTTTAAGTGCCGCATAAGCACTGAGTTTTTCACTGATAGCTAAAAACAGGGCTCTGAGTAAAATAATACCCGCAAGTGGCCAAAGTAAATGGGTTACTTGGTTAAGGCTTGCGCCTTCAAACATTACGTTATGAATAGTTTGTGCCAGTAAATAGGCGCCTGCAATCATTAAAATAGCGTTAAATGTGCCCAGTGCAATACTTAACTTTAACCATGCACCCGCAGGCTTACTTTGCCGTTTTAAAAAAGCGCGCAGAGATTGCTGCTGCGCGCGATTTGGTCGGGGATTAGTCGTCATCTTTTGTGTTGTTAGCTTCGTTTAGTAAATCGTGCATCGGTTGTTCATCATCAGCTATGCTGTTTTTATTTTGATGAAACTCGTACCACATTACATTTATAACACCTAAGGTACAGGCTAAAAGTACACCTAAAATCCAAGCGAAATACCACATAATTTAGTCTCCTTAGTAGCTACCATGCGTGTTGTTTTCAATTTCGTCTACCGTTACTCTGCGCCACATTTTTACGTAACACCAGGTGGTGTAGGCCAAAATTAACGGAATAAATATAACAACAGCAACAAACATAATATTAAGCGTTCTGTGGCTCGACACCGCATCCCAAATAGTTAAGCTAATATCTGGGTTATTAACAGATGGCATAATAAATGGGAACAGCGACACACCCGCCGTCATAATAACGCCAATTAACATGATGCTGGTTGAAATAAGCCCAAGCGCTGGCTTGTTTAGTTTAGAGAACAGTAAAGCACTGAGTGCCATAACAAAGCCTAAAATAGGGAAGGTCATTGTCCATGGACGCTCGCTGTAATTATTAAGCCACGCACCTTGCGCTGTGCTTACAACTTTTGCCAACGGATCTGCATGGCTTTGCGTATCAGGCATAGAAACAATTTGGTAGCCATTTATGTTTGCCACCCAAAAACCCGCAGCCGCAAACAGTACAATAAATACCACTAATGCGTAGCGGCCATATTGCGCTGAGCGCGCTGCAACGGCATCTGCTGTGCGCAGTTGTAGCCACATGCCTGCATGGGCAATTAACATGGTGATACTAATTAAACCTGCCAGTAGGCCAAATGGGTTGAGTAAGCCAAAAAACGAGCCTTGGTAACTTACACGCAGTAAGTTATCAATGTTAAACGGTACACCTAAAAATAAGTTACCAAATGCCACACCAAATATTAAAGCCGGAATGGCGCTGCCTGCAAATAAGCCCCAATCCCAGTTATTACGCCAGCGTTTAGAGTCTATTTTTGAGCGGTAATCAAAACCTAAAGGTCTAAAAAATAGCGCAAACAATACCAGCATCATGGCAAAGTAAAAGCCCGAAAATGCAGCGGCATACACCATAGGCCACGCTGCAAATAAAGCGCCGCCTGCGGTAATAAACCATACTTGGTTACCGTCCCAGTGGGCGCCAATGGTGTTAATTACCGTGCGGCGCTCTGAGTCTGTTTTACCAACTAGGCGAAGCAGCATCGCTACGCCCATATCCATGCCATCGGTAATTGCAAAGCCTATTAGCAGTACGCCTATGAGCAACCACCACAGCATTTTTAATGTTTCATAATCAAAAATCATAATTGCTCTCCTGCGTCTTTATCTGCTTTGTTTGGTAACTCAAAGTGATACTTACCTGTATGTAACGAGCTTGGGCCTTGTTTAATAAAGCGCACCATTAACCAACCTTCTACAATGGCAAGGCCAGTGTAAAAAATAATAAACCCAGTTAAGCTAATTAAAATATCGTTTACCGTCAGTGACGAGGTGGCTAAAAAGGTCGGTAATATTTCTGATATAGCCCAAGGCTGGCGACCATATTCAGCAACGATCCAACCAAACTCTATTGCAATCCATGGTAGTGGAATACTTAATACTGCAGCCCACAGAAGCCAACGTTTTTGCTCAATAATACGGTGTGCGTTGTAATAAAATGCCAATACAAATACGGCCAGCATAGCTACACCACAGGCCACCATTATTCTAAATGACCAAAACATAGGCCCCACTTTAGGGAACGAGTCTTTAACTGCCATTTGAATGTGCTCCTCTGTGGCATCTACCACATTGGGGGTATAGCGTTTTAGCAGCAAGCCATAACCTAAATCGGCTTTAAGAGAATCAAATTTAGCTATGTTTTCTTCGCTGTCATCGCCATTTCTTAGCTTTTGGAGGTATTCGTACGCTATCATGCCGTTACGAATGCGTACCTCGTGTTTTTTCTCTAAATCAGAAATACCAATAACTTGCTCATCTAAAGAGCGGGTAGCAATAATGCCTAGTGCGTAAGGTATTTTTACTGCTGCATGCGTTACCTGCTCATCTGAGTCAGGAAAACCAAGCGCGGTAAACGCAGCGGGTGCTTCTTCGGTATGCCACTCAGCTTCTATGGTGGCAAGTTTTACTTTTTGAACTTCGCCTACTTCGTAGCCTGATTCGTCACCTAATAAAATGACACACAATATGGATGCTAAACCAAAGCCCGATGCCACCGAGAACGAGCGCTTAGCAAAGGCTAAATCACGGCCTTTTAATATGTACCAGCTACTAAT
Source organism: Pseudoalteromonas sp. UBA2102 (assembly GCF_002331165.1). NCBI lineage: Bacteria > Pseudomonadati > Pseudomonadota > Gammaproteobacteria > Alteromonadales > Pseudoalteromonadaceae > Pseudoalteromonas > Pseudoalteromonas sp. UBA2102. Next base: position 35,229 of record NZ_DCYU01000068.1, on the reverse strand, counting down.
GCCCAGTACAAACATAGAAGCGGCTACGTAACCTGCCGATACCGTATGAATAAACTTAACCTGCGCCACAGGGTTAAATACAAGCTCTGCAAAGCTGGTCATTTCCATGCGCATGGTTTGATAGTTAAACTCTGCCCCTACCGGATTTTGCATCCACCCGTTAGCAATTAATATCCACAGCGCCGACATATTAGTACCTAGCGCCATTAAAAATGTAGCGCCCAAATGTTGGCGTTTAGTTAACCTATCCCAGCCTAAAAAGAACATACCCACAAAGGTCGACTCTAAAAAGAACGCCATTAAGCCTTCAATAGCGAGCGGGGCGCCAAATACATCGCCTACGTAATGCGAGTAATAAGACCAGTTAGTACCAAACTCAAACTCCATGGTCAGGCCCGTTGCCACCCCAATAGCAAAGTTAATACCAAACAATTTTCCCCAAAACTTAGTCATATCACGATAAATTTCGCGACCGGTCATAACATAAACCGATTCCATAATAACTAAAATCCAGGTCATACCTATGGTTAAAGGTACGAATAAGAAATGGAAGAGTGCGGTAACAGCAAACTGCAATCGCGATAGATCCACAAAGGTTTCATCTATCATTTTTGGCTCCTTGAGGGTGACGGGTTAACAAGGCAATTAATAATTGGCAAAGTTAAAATTAATGAACTTTCAGTAATTACTGAAAGTTTGGAATATTATTTACGTTTGCACAATTTTTGTCAATAAACATATTAGAAAAAGTTAATATATATTCACCATGCTACATCAGTATGAAATACAAACAATCGTTTGGTACTAAATTAGTTACAAATAATCGTTAATTTAAAGCGTTTAACCAAACATTAAAACACGGTAAACTAACCGCTATGAACGCCTGATAAATAAAGTCGAATGAATAAAGAGAAAAAACAACTACGTATTGGTATTGTGGCAGGTGAGCTGTCGGGCGATATTTTAGGCGAAGGCTTAATTAAAGCACTTAAAACGCACTTCCCAGATGCTATTTTTGAAGGCATTGCAGGGCCAAAAATGCAGGCTCAAGGCTGTAAAACGCTTTACGACATGGACGAGCTCTCGGTAATGGGGCTGGTTGAAGTATTAGGGCGTTTGCCGCGTTTACTTAAAATACGTAAGCAGCTGGTGCAGCACTTTAAAGATAACCCACCCGATGTATTTATTGGTATTGATGCGCCCGATTTTAACCTACGCGTAGAAAAGCCTTTAAAAGATGCCGGTATTAAAACCATTCAATATGTAAGCCCGTCGGTTTGGGCATGGCGCGAAAAACGCATTCATACCATTAGTGCTGCCACAAATTTAGTGCTTGCTTTGCTGCCGTTTGAAAAAGAATTTTACGATAAGCACCAAGTACCGTGTACATTTGTAGGGCACACCTTAGCTGACGATATAGCGCTTGAGCACGACGATAGCCAAGCCCGCCAAGAACTTGGCCTAAATACCGACGACAAAGTACTGGCTTTACTGCCAGGTAGCCGTGGCTCAGAAGTAGGCTTGCTCAGCGAAACCTATATAAATACAGCTGCGCAGTTACAAGCGCAAAACCCAGATCTTAAAATAGTGGTGCCGCTGGTTAACGAAAAACGCAAAGCGCAATTTAGTGAAATTTTAAATGCCACTGCGCCAAATTTAAATGTAAACCTACTCGATGGTCAGTCAAAACTAGCCATGCAAGCAGCCGATGCCATTTTACTGGCATCAGGCACAGCAACGCTTGAAGGCATGCTGTATAAAAAGCCTATGGTGGTGGGTTATAAAATTAAGCCAATGAGCTATTGGATTTTTAAAACCTTGTTTACCTTTAACATTAAATATTTTTCACTGCCTAACTTATTAGCCGATGAAGAACTCGTGCCGGAGTTTTTACAAAGTGAATGTAACGTGGCTAATTTAACGGGCGCACTTACGCCTATGCTAAATACCGATAATAAAGAACTAAAAGCACGCTTTTTAGCCATCCACGAAAAAATTAGATTAAATGCCAGCAAACAAGCAGCCAAGGCTGTGGCGGAGTTAATAAATGCAAATTGAACGACCCAACGTAACCTTAATTGCCGGTGTAGATGAAGTAGGGCGTGGCCCGCTTGTCGGCGATGTTGTTACCGCTGCGGTAATACTTGACCCAGCGCATCCTATTACAGGTTTAGCTGACTCTAAAAAGCTAACCGACAAAAAGCGCCAAGCACTGGCTATAGAAATAAAACAAAAAGCGCTGTGTTATGCCATTGGTCGTTGTAGCCCAACAGAGATTGACGAGTTAAACATTTTGCATGCAACTATGCTTGCAATGACGCGTGCAGTTGAGGGGTTAAGTACGCAACCAGAGTTTGTATTTGTAGATGGTAACCGCTTACCTAAATTAGCTATGCCGGCTCAAGCAGTTGTTAAAGGCGATAGTTTAGTGGCTGAAATTTCAGCAGCCTCTATTTTAGCCAAAGTAGCGCGTGATGATGAAATGCTTGAGCTTGATACTCGCTACCCGCAATACGGGTTTGCAGGGCACAAAGGGTACCCAACTAAAGCACATTTTGCAGCGCTTGAGCAGTACGGTGCTATTGATGAGCACCGTAAAAGTTTTAAGCCGGTACAACGTGTGCTAATGCAAGCAAAGGGCGAGGCATAAATAATGGCCGCTCCAGATTTTGTACATTTACGGGTTCACTCAGACTTTTCGATGGTCGATGGCTTAGCTAAAACCAAGCCTATTGTTGCTAAAGCGCAAGAGCTTGAAATGCCCGCGCTGGCAATTACCGATCAAATGAACTTTTGTGGTTTAGTGCGTTTTTATGGCGCAACCCACAGTGCCGGTATTAAACCCATAGTGGGAGCCGATTTTTGGTTGCGCAGCCCAGAGTTTCCAGATGAGCCAAGCCGTATTACGTTGCTAGCTAAAAACAACGACGGTTATAAAAATATTACCTTATTAATATCTGAAGCTTACCAACGCGGGCATATATTTCATCGCCCGGTGATTGACCGAGAATGGCTAGTTGAGCACAAAGAAGGGCTTATTATTCTCTCAGGCGCAAAAGATGGTGACTTAGGTAAGGCCTTATTAAAAAATAACCCAGGTGTTATTGAATCTGTAGTGAGCTTTTATAAGCAGCATTTTAGCGAACATTACTATTTAGAGCTTATTCGCACCGACCGTCCGCTTGAAGAAGACTACCTGCATATGGCGGTAGAGCTTGCAGCAAAAGAGCAGCTGCCCGTTGTTGCCACAAACGAAGTGGTTTTTTTAAAGCCCGAAAACTTTGAAGCGCACGAAATTCGTGTGGCTATTTTTGACGGTTACACCCTTGATGACAAACGCCGCCCTAAACGATTCTCACAAGAGCAATACCTAAAAACGCCTGAGCAAATGGCAGAGCTATTTAGCGATATCCCTGAAGCGCTGCAAAATACGGTAGAAATAGCCAAACGCTGTAACGTAACGGTGCAACTAGGCACTTACTTTTTGCCTGATTACCCAACAGGCTCGTTAAAAATTGAAGACTTTTTAGTTAAGGTTTCAGAAGATGGCCTTGAAGAGCGCTTGCAGTTTTTATTCCCTGATGAACAAGAGCGACAAGAAAAACGAGGCGAATACGACGAGCGCTTAAAAGTAGAACTTGGTGTAATTAACCAAATGGGTTTTCCAGGCTACTTCTTAATCGTAATGGAGTTTATTCAGTGGAGTAAAGATAACAATATTCCAGTGGGGCCAGGGCGTGGTTCGGGTGCGGGTTCATTAGTGGCGTATGCCCTAAAAATTACCGACCTTGATCCGCTTGAATTTGACCTACTCTTTGAGCGATTCCTAAACCCTGAACGTGTATCAATGCCCGATTTCGATGTCGATTTTTGTATGGACAGGCGTGATGAGGTAATTGACCATGTATCGGCATTGTATGGGCGGGACGCGGTATCACAAATTATTACCTTTGGTACCATGGCTGCAAAAGCGGTTATACGCGATGTAGGGCGTGTACTTGGCCACCCTTATGGTTTTGTTGATCGTATTTCTAAGCTGATCCCAGGGGATCCCGGGATGACGCTTGCCAAAGCGTTTGAGGTAGAGCCGCGTTTACAAGAAGCCTATGATGGCGACTCAGAGGTAAAAGATTTAATCGATATGTGTCGCATCCTAGAAGGATGTACACGTAATGCCGGTAAACACGCCGGTGGTGTTGTAATATCGCCGACGACCATTACCGACTTTGCTGCACTTTATTGCGATGACGAAGGTAAGTTTCCGGTAACACAGTTTGATAAAAACGACGTAGAAACCGCAGGCCTAGTTAAGTTCGATTTCTTGGGCTTACGTACCTTGACCATTTTGCAGTGGGCTGTGGATATGACCAACGTGCGCATGAAGCGCGAAGGCAAAGCGCCCGTTGATATAAATACCATCCCACTGGATGATAAAAAAAGTATAGAGCTATTACTGCGCGCCGAAACAACCGCGGTATTCCAGCTAGAATCGCGCGGCATGAAAGACCTCGTACGCCGATTAAAGCCCGATTGCTTTGAAGATATGATTGCATTGGTAGCCTTGTTCCGCCCAGGCCCACTGCAATCAGGCATGGTAGATAACTTCATCGACCGTAAGCTTGGGCGAGAAGAAATTTCATACCCAGATGCCCAATACCAACACGAAAGCTTAAAGCCCATACTTGAGCCTACTTACGGCATTATTTTGTACCAAGAACAAGTAATGCAAATTGCCCAGGTACTAGCAGGCTATACGCTTGGTGGCGCCGACATGCTACGTCGTGCAATGGGTAAGAAAAAACCCGAAGAGATGGCCAAGCAGCGTTCAACCTTTGAAGAAGGCGCACGCAATAATGGTATAGACGGCGAACTGGCAATTAAAATTTTCGACCTGGTAGAAAAATTCGCAGGTTATGGTTTTAATAAATCTCACTCGGCAGCGTATGCACTGGTTTCGTACCAAACGCTGTGGATGAAAACGCACCATCCAGCAGAATTTATGGCTGCGGTAATGTCGGCCGATATGGATAACACCGACAAAATAGTTATCTTGGTGGATGAATGTGAAAACATGAAGCTCACCTTATTACCGCCTGATGTAAACGCCGGAGAATTTAAGTTTACGGTAAACCTGCAAGGTGAAATTGTTTACGGTATTGGTGCTATTAAAGGCGTAGGTGAAGCGCCGGTAGAGGCCATTTTAGAAGCGCGCGCAAAAGGCGGCCCATTTAAAGATTTATTTGATTTTTGTGCCCGTGTAGATTTAAAACGCTTAAATAAACGTGTAACCGAAAAATTAATTTACGCCGGTGCACTTGATCAACTCGGGCCAGAGAAAACCCAAGCAGGGCGTGCAACATTACTGGCAAGTTTAAAAGATGCCATGCGCGCTGCCGATCAGCACAACAAAGCTGAGCAACTAGGGCAAAGCGATTTATTTGGCTTACTGGCCACCGAGCCTGATGAAGTTGAGCAAGCCTTTATTAAAGCCACACCGCTTACCGATAACCAATGGCTTGATGGCGAAAAAGACACGCTAGGCCTTTATTTAACAGGGCATCCGATAAATCAGTATCGCCGTGAACTTAGACATTACACAAGCGGCAAGCTGGTGGATTTACAGCCAACAAATCGTGATGTACTCTCTACGGCGGCGGGTTTAGTTATTTCAGCGCGGACCTTAATTAATAAAAAAGGAAATCGTTGGGGCTTAATAACTTTAGATGACAAGAGCGCCCGTATTGATGTACGCTTGTTTCCTGAGCAGTTCGAAATGTACCAAGAAATGCTTCAAGTAAACAATATCTTGGTAATATCTGGACAGGTCAGCTTTGATAACTTCTCCGGTGGCATTACAATGACCGCCAGAGAAATAAACACCATTGCTCAAGCGCGTGAAAAACGCATTAAAGCGATTAAAATGACGCTGAACATGGTGCAAATCGAGGCAGGTTTCTTCGATAAATTACAAAAAGTACTCGAACCTTATAAAATGGGAACGTGTCCGATCAAGGTTTATTACCAGCGCCCCGATGCGTTGGCTCAATTAACCCTAGGGATCGAATGGTGTGTTACGCCGAGCGACGACTTAATTCATAAGTTATCACTCATGGCGGCACAAGATGTAGAACTAGAATTTAACTGATTAGGTAGTTTAGAGCATGAGCCTCAATTATCTTGATTTTGAGCTTCCGATTGCAGAATTAGAAGCAAAAATTGAAGAATTACAAAGCATAAGCCGCGCTGGCGAATTAGACCTTGAGTTAGAAGAGGAAGTCAGCAAATTAAAAGAAAAAAGCGCTAAGCAAAAAGAGGAAATATTCTCAAATTTAGGCGCTTGGCAAGTATCGCAGTTAGCGCGTCATCCGTTGCGTCCTTACACTCGAGATTATATCGAGCGCATTTTCACGGAATTTGACGAGTTTGCAGGCGATCGTACTTTTGCTAACGATCCGGCTATTTTAGGTGGTGTTGCACGTTTAGATGGCGAACCAGTAATGGTGATTGGCCAGCAAAAAGGGCGTGATACAGCTGAAAAAATTAAACGTAACTTTGGTATGCCAAAACCAGAAGGCTACCGCAAAGCGCTACGTTTAATGGAAATGGCCGAGCGTTTTAAAATGCCAATTATGACCTTTATCGACACCCCAGGGGCATACCCAGGTGTGGGCGCTGAAGAGCGCGGTCAGTCTGAGGCAATTGCACGTAACCTAAAAGTAATGGCGGCACTTAAAGTACCCACAATTTGTACGGTTATTGGCGAAGGCGGCTCTGGTGGTGCATTAGCCATTGGTGTTGGCGACAGAGTTAACATGTTGCAATACAGCACGTACTCAGTAATTTCGCCAGAAGGCTGTGCTTCAATTTTATGGAAAAGCGCCGATAAAGCACCACTTGCCGCAGAGGCAATGGGTGTAACTGCAGAGCGTGTTAAAGAGCTCGATTTAATTAATAACTTAGTTGAAGAGCCTTTAGGCGGCGCACACCGCAATTACGATGCAATGGCACGTAACTTAAAAACACGTTTAAAACGTGACCTTGCTGACTTACAAGCGCTATCGCTTGAAGACATGCTAGATCAACGCTACAAACGTTTAATGTCGTTTGGTTACTGCTAATTAGCTAACCAACACATTTATTGTTAAAAAAGGCCGCTTATGCGGCTTTTTTGTTTTAAAATACTGCAAACATTAAATTTATAGCGTATCCATGCAAGCATCACCTATTTATCAGCACGTTAAACACGCCCTTGAGCACTTTTTTAAGCACCAGCAGTATAACTTTACGGTGGCGCTTTCGGGTGGCGTGGATTCGGTGGTATTGCTTCATATAATGCACTTATTAAAACAAGCGCAACCAAAGCTAAACGTAAACGCGATTTATGTTAATCATGGTTTAAGCCAATACGCGAATGACTGGCAGCGCTTTTGCCAAAACTTGTGCGCTGAGCTAAATATATCGTTTAATGCCGCGCAGGTAACAATAAACTCAAAAACACGAACAAGCCTTGAAGCGCAGGCACGTGAGGCGCGTTACAAAGCACTTGATGAGCTAAGCCCCGCGGGCAGTGTTATTTTGTTGGGTCAGCATTTAAACGATCAAATAGAAACGTTTTTACTGCGGTTAAAGCGCGGCTCTGGCTTAAAAGGGTTAGGCGCAATGCAAAAAATGCGTGAACTACAAAGCGGGCGAATATGCTACAGACCGCTTTTAAACATAACGCGCAGTGATATAGAGCACTTTGCCACAGAGTTTAATATTACGCACATTACTGATGACTCAAATACCGATGAGCGTTTTGATCGTAACTTTTTACGTGCACGTGTAGTGCCTATACTTGCAAAGCGCTTTAAAGGTTTTGAACATTGTGCTGGGCGCAGCATTGAGTTACTACAGCAACAACAAGCGCTACTTGATGAGTACACTGAACTTGATTTAAAACAAAGCGTAAACGCCCATCAAGCACTGAGCGTTAGCCAACTAACCACCTACAGCGACGTGCGCATAACCAATGTGGTTCGTGCATGGCTTAGCTTATTTACCCAAGTAATGCCCTCACAAAAGCAGCTTTTGCAAATAATTAACCAAGCCATAAATGCGCAGGCTGATGCGCAAATGCAAGTTGATTTAAGCGAAGGGCAAATACGACGCCATCAAGGGTATTTGTATTTTGTTACACCACACACATTATTAGCCGATGAAGCGCTAACGAGCAATGAGCTTGCACTTAATGATGGGCGCGTTTTAATAAAGCAACAAGGTAAAGGCCTACGTGCCCCACTGCCAAACGAGCAAGTCACCGTGCGCTTTAATTGTAATAGTGCGCGTATAAAGCCGTTAAAAAAGCCAGGCAGCAATACGCTTAAACACTGGTTTAAAGATGCAAAAGTAGCCCCGTGGTTAAGAGAGCGGGTGCCTTTAATATTTTATAACGATGAGCTTGTGCAAGTTGTTGGTTATTTTGTAAGTGAAAAACACCGAGACGAAAACGGCATTTTTTGGGAGTGTAAATAAATGAAAGATCAGCCACATGTAGGCTTATCGCTAGTTAGCAAAGCGCCAATGGGTATGTTAATAACAGCGTTAGTAGCTGTTATAGCCAATGTATTACTAGAGCTTAATATTATTACATTAGGTTATGCCGTTGTGGGCGGGGTGATATCGGCGGTATTACTGCTTGCCTACTGGTTAGGTAAAGGCGGGTTATTTTTTATTTTAGGGGTAAGTTTACCATTGGTTTTAGTGTTATTTACCCCGCTTGCAAGCATAACAGCATTGCTTAATTTAGTGAGCGGCTTCTTTTTTGGCTTTTGTGCAGCCTTGTTTGTTTATAAATTACTGGTTAATAAATAATTAATTTATAATAAAAAAGCTTAGCGGGGGAGGCTAAGCTTTTATAAATAATACAGTTATATAAATACTAATATGCTTTTGCACAGTTGCGCCCAGAGGCTTTTGCCTTATATAAGCCTTTATCGGCTCTAGCAAATATTTCTGTTTCGCAATCTTGGCTATTGGCTAGGGTAAAGCCAATGCTGGTGGTTACTTTATATTTAGACATTAAACTTGAGTTTCTGACTAAGTGCATAATGCGCTCAGCAACCACTTTGTTTGTTGTAAACTCGGGGTCTTCAATAATCAGCGAAAACTCATCGCCACCAAATCTAAATACAGAGTCGGTGCCGCGTATACTGCTACAAAGTACCTGCGAAAACTCTTTTAAAACATCGTCACCTACTTTATGACCATAGTTGTCGTTTACTTGCTTAAAGTTATCTAAATCAAGCAGCATTAAACTAAAAGGACGCTGGTAACGGCGGCAATTTTCGAGCTTTTGCGATAACATGTCATTAAATTGGCTACGGTTATTTAACCCGGTAAGCGCATCTTTTGTGGCAAGTTTTAACACTCGGCTGTACATCATTGCGTTACGCAGTGGGTACACAAGGGCGCTGTGTAGGGCACGTAATTTGTTTTCAATCGCTTTACTAATAGGGTATTGGCTAAAGTAAATTAGCTGTCCTAAGTGCTCGCGACCAATAGCTAAATCGTAAGAGTACGGGCTAGTGTTCGTGTTGCTATCTGAGGTTTGTGCAGTGCCGAGCGTTGATTGAAACTGCAGCCCTGAAAAGTTAAGTAGCTGTTTGGCAAATTTTGCATAAATAGCCAACACATCTTCTATTACTAGGCTTGTTTGTAGCTCGGTAACTAAATCGTGCGTTGCCGCTGTTTCGTTTGTGTGTGTTTGCTCTGCCGAAAACGGCAAAAAATCGCCGCGCCCAGACACGCGTTGTGTCAAAATATGGACATTTTCCATTAAAATCTTCCCCCAGGGTGTTACTTTGCAATAACCAAGCTATTTTTATGCCATATTTTAAAATTGCTTGATAAACATATGGTTGCTATATTTAAAGTTCATTCCGTAGTTTAATTGACGCTGGAGGCCGAATTTGCAAAGTATAAACGCTCAAATTTTTGGCTTGTTAGTGGCGGCGGTGCTTTTTGTATGGTTTTTTAAGCGCATTGGCTTGCCGCCTATTTTGGCGTATTTAGCAACAGGCGTTTTAGCGGGCAGCCATGGCATTGGTTGGCTTGCGCAATCTCACGAAATAGAGTTTATTGCTGAGCTGGGCATCGTATTTTTACTGTTTAGTTTAGGGCTCGAATTTTCTATATCGCGGCTAATGGCCATGCGCAATATTGTGTTTGGACTGGGCTCGTTACAAGTTGGTGTTACCAGCTTGCTCTTCATTATTATTTTATATAGCTTAAATTTTAGCTTACTCACTAGCTTTACCATTGGCACAATTATGGCGCTTTCTTCAACCGCGGTGGTGGTTAAGCTATTAAAAGAAACTGGCGAACTAAACCAGCGCCGTGGGCAACTGGCGGTGGGCGTATTACTGTTTCAAGATATTGCCGTTGTGCCCCTGCTTATTATTTTGCCATTGTTTGCCTCAAGCGATTCGCAAAGTATTAGTTGGGCGCTGGCATTTGCGCTTACAAAAGGCGCGTTTGTGTGCTTATTACTGTGGGCGATTGGTAAATGGGTGCTGCCTAAAGTATTTAAAGAAATAGCGCAGGTACGAACCGATGAGCTGTTTGTACTTACCACAATTTTGGTGGCGTTATTTGCCGGCTTTTTAACTTACATGTTTGGTTTATCAATGGCGCTTGGGGCATTTTTAGCTGGCATGATGCTAGGAGAGAGCCATTACCGCCATCAACTAGAGGCTGATATTAGGCCATTTCGCGATATATTAATGGGGCTGTTTTTTGTAACTGTGGGGATGCAGCTCGATATTTTATTTGTGCTTTCGCATGGTTTTGTAATTATTGGCGCGTTATTTGGCTTGTTAATATTAAAAATTACCGTGCTGGCATTAAGTGCCCGATTAATGCATGAGCGCAATCAAGACTCGCTAGCCTGCGGCGTTATGCTGTGGCAAATGGGAGAATTTGGGTTTGTGCTTATTGCTTTGGCAGGTCAGCATGAGTTGCTCAATTCAGAGCAAGCGTCGTTTTTAATTGCCTTAGGGGTGCTTTCGATGGCGCTAACCCCGTTTTTAATTGATAAAACCCCACTAATGTTAAAGCAATTAGGTATTTTAGATCACCCCAGTATGGCGAGGGAGAGCGAGCCTAAAAGTAGCACCTTATATAACGATCACGTGATTATTTGTGGCTTTTCACGCGTAGGACAAACTATAGCGCGATTTTTAAAACCCGAAGCCATAGATTACGTTGCCATAGAAAGTAACCCTATTTTAGTACAAGAGGGCAAAGCCGCAGGTGAGCCAGTAATATTTGGCTATGTAAAACAAAAAGATATTTTAAAGTGCGCAGGGGTAGAGCGAGCACGCTTAGTGATTATTACCTTTACAGAGCTTGAGCATGCACACGTGGTAATAGACGCCATAAAGCAGCTTGCACCCAACGTTAAAATACTAATAAGAACCCGCGACGACAGCCAATTAAACAACTTAAAAGAGTTGGGTGTTACTGAGGTGGTGCCTGAGTCGTTAGAGGCAAGCTTAATGTTGGTTTCGCATGTGTTGTCGATGTCGGGTGTACCGATGACACGCATTGTACGCCGTGTTAGTAAAGAGCGCCGTAATCGCTACCCGCTTATGCAAAGTTTTTACGCCGGTTACTTTAAAGACAACGAAGAAACCTCCTCTGAGCGCTTAGAATATTTACACGTAGTTGCGTTGCCAGATCAAGCCTATGCGGTGGATAAAACAATAGACGAGCTTAACTTATCTAAACGCCGCGTGACTGTAAAAGCTTTGCGCCGAAAGGGGCAAGAAATAGACGACCCATCAACCAGCACCACATTGTGCGCAAACGATGTATTGGTATTGCAAGGTAAGCCTAGGCGGGTAGAGCGAGTAGAGCATTATCTACTCGATGGGCTTGAATAAAAATGCATTTGATGTTTTTTACTGACATAGATGCAAGTTATTAAAATAACGCAGAGGTAGTTATCGAGCTCACTAAGCTTACTCTGCGATTAAATAGCCCATAGAACAAGTTTTAATTAGCAAAGGCCAACATTAGCTAGTCGAGCTCTAAAAATTGGCGTATTTCGGGTAGTTTTTTCATGCCATCTTCATAGCCAATTTGAATTAGGTGCTGAGTGTAGCGTTTTTCAAATAACAAATAGCTGGTTAAACTCGATTGCGAATGTTTTTTTACCCCAATTGTGCGCAGCAGCAACTTAATTGCCCACGGCATATCGCTGTAGTACTGCGCGGCAATATCGTTAAAGTTTTTTGATGGATTAATAATACACGTCTCTATTTGTTTCAGCTCTTGGTGTTTGTCGCGCGCCGGAAGCAGCCCTAAAGTGCGATTGACTCGCTCAAGGCGCTCAAGGTCGGCTTGCATGGTGTCGCTAAATACACTATCGAGTAAATGCCCAGCAACCGCAGAAAGCCCAGGGTAGTGGGGCGAGTAACCCGCCGGATGCGACTCTTTTGGTTGGTCTACCCCAATAATAAATATTTTTTCAGCCCCTAAATGAATGGACGGGCTAAGCGGTGAGAGCTGGTGAATAGAGCCATCGCCAAAATAGTGGTTAAATACATTAACACTTGGAAACACCATAGGAATGGCGCTTGAGGCCATTAAATGCTCAACGTTAATGCGCATAGGGCGACCTTCGCGCTTGGCACGCTGCCAAGGTGTTTGTGTATTTGACTGAAAAAACGCAACAGAGTCACCGGTTGTATAGCTTGAAGCGGTAATAGAAATCGCTTCTAAATAATTACGATGTAAATTACGTTCAATGCGGTGCAGGTCTAAAATTTCGTTTAATAAACCGCGCAAAGGGCGGTTATTCAGCAAACTGCCGGGTGGGTGGTTTATGTGCTCAGACTGAAAACTGGTTAAAATATTGCGCGCAATATGGCCAAATACACTTAAAAAGTCGCTTTTGTAAACCATAGATGTTGAAAAGTTTTTCCAAACAGACTCAAGTTTACGCACGGCCAAATGTGCACACGAGGCATAACAGGCCAAGGCTGCAGAATTAATCGCGCCTGCAGAAGTGCCGTTAATAATTCTAAATGGCAAAGGCGCGGTGCGGGGCATACTATGAGCAAGCGCTTTAAGCACGCCCACTTGATAAGCAGCGCGAGCGCCACCACCTGTAAGTAATAGGGCTATTTTAGGTTTATGTGGGTCAACTTGCTGGATTTTCATAGTGGTTTTTGAACTGCTTAACGTCTTTTCTTTATTTATCAACTTTAAGTCTTTAAGCTAGAAGAATCAAAGAATAACTGAGTTACTATGGCTCGTTGTTCTAATTAGTAAGTGTAGGTTTATGTTGTAAAGCCTATATTTAAGTAATAGTGATTACCGATAGTGAATTTTTTCCACTCAGCGTACTCTGAGTAATATGCATTTAAATTTATGGAGTTTGTATGTCAGATAAACCAGAAGCGTCAGATGTTCAAAAACGTCCGCCTAAAAACAATTTTTTATTCGCCGTTATTATTTTAATTATTTTAGTGTGTGCCGCTGCGTTCGTACTGTTATCGCCCACTGACGAGCCAGAAACTCGTACAGAGGTAGAGCAAACACCAAAAGAACAGCCTGTGATGGAGCTAAAGCCAGAAAACGACCCTGTGGTAGATGCGCCATCAGTTAAGCCTGAAAAGCCAGTTGAGCTAAGCGTGCCTGCTCAGCGCCCAGCTGAGCCAGAGCCGGTTGTAGAGCCATTACCAACGCTTGATGAAAGCGACACCGTAGTGGTTGCCAAAATGGATGAATACCTAAGCGACTCGGTAATGAGCCTAATGGTAACCGACGATGTAATTCGCCGTGGCGTCGTATTTATAGACAATATAGCCAAAGGCAAAATTGCTAAAAAGCATACGCCAGTGGTTAAACCCGAAGAAGAATTTAGCGTAAACGAAGGAGACATTTTAACAATTGACCCTAACAGCTACGAGCGCTATACACCGTATGTAAAAGTATTTACGAGCTTGAGCGCCGCCCAAGCTGTGCGTATGTACGAGCAGTACAAGCCATTAATCAACAACGCGTACAGTGAAATTGGTTACGGCGATGATGAATTTAATCAAACGCTAGAAGATGCTATTGAGTTATTACTTGATACACCGGAGCCAGAAGGCGAGTTACCGCTACTGCGAGACTCGGTTACTTATCAGTATGCGTTTTCTGAATGGGAGCAATTACCGGCTGCACAAAAACAGCTGTTACGTATGGGCCCAGAAAACATGAAAAAAGTAAAAGCAGCACTGCGTAAAATTAAAGCCGAGTTAGAGCGTAATTAATAGGCATTAAAGGCTGTTTTTAACCGCGATTGTATATGAAGTATGCAATCGCACTTTCTTTTTTGATTATCCCTTGAATAACACACCAAAAGTAGAGATAATCCTTCCCGCGCCAACCAAGGCCCTCAATGGTAGTCTTATTGGTCCTCTCGCAACACTAGCAGGCGAACCTGGTCAGGCCCGGAAGGGAGCAGCCACAGTTTGTGACGTGTGTGCCGAGATGTGGCTGGTAAGACTGCCACCCAAATTCCTCATTTGTGTTGTTTGAAGTATAAGTTGACATATTTGTACTAAAAGATGGCATAAATTGGAAGTATAAGGTGGCATAGTCTAGTATTTAACCAAATGGTTAGATGGTTGACTCACATGTACAGAAGAAAACTCAAACACTCCCGTGTAAAAAACCTCCATAAATTTGCTAGTCAAAAAAATAAATCTACCTGTTTAGTTGAATCCTCTTTAGAGTTTGATGCCTGTTTCCATTTTGAATTTTCACCATCAATAGCCGCATTTGAGGCACAACCACTCGGTTACGAATATCAGTTTGATAACCGTACATGCCGTTACACACCTGACTTTTTACTTACCCACACAGACGGCACGCAAAAATTTATAGAAGTAAAACCGCAAAGCAAAATTACTGACGAAGACTTTCGTGCACGTTTTATTGAAAAGCAAACCATAGCTAAGCAAGATGGACGCGACTTAATACTGGTTACTGATAAACAAATCCGTGTATACCCAACACTCAATAACTTAAAGCTTTTACATCGCTATTCTGGTTTTCAGTCTTTAACAGAGCTGCAAGCATCGGTGCTAGAACTTGTTAAGCAATACGGCTCTATTAAAGTGGGCCAGTTAGTTAACTTTTTAAAAGTAACTGCCGGTGAGCTACTTGCTACTGTGCTACGCTTATTATCACTAGGGCAGTTATTTGCCGACTTAACTACAAATGAAATATCAATAGAAACAGCAATTTGGTCTAACAATGTTTAATGACGGTTTGTTTGATGATGAGTTTAACCAGCCATTACCAAAAGTAGAAACCAAACTACCTCAAAATTACGCCAAAGATTTACAAGCCCTTCCTGAAAAAATTAAAAATACAACATTTGCTAAGCTTAAATATATTCAATGGCTTGAGGCTAATATTCAAGGTGGTTGGACACAAAAAAACCTTGAGCCTTTATTGAAAGTAATGCCTGAAGTTGAGGGAGAAAAGAAGCCCAGCTGGAGAACAGCAGCACGATGGTATAGCGCTTATACAAATGCAGATAAAAATATCATGGCGCTAATACCAAGCCATCAAAAAAAGGGTAACAGGGAGCGCGATACAGCCACCGATAAGTTTTTCGAAAAAGCACTTGAGCGTTACTTAGTAAAAGAAAAGCCTTTTGTCTCTTCGGCTTACAAGTTCTATAAAGACTTAGTGACTATTGAAAACGACAGCGTTGTTGGTAGCACACTAAAGCCTTTAACATACAAAGCGTTTAAAAACAGAATTGATAACTTACCACAATACGAAGTAATGATCGCTCGTTATGGTAAGCGCCTTGCTGATATTGCTTTTAATAAAGTAGAAGGGCATACACGGCCTACCCGAGTACTCGAAAAAGTTGAAATTGACCATACACCGCTTGATCTTATTTTATTAGATGATGAGCTACATATCCCGCTTGGTCGGCCAACACTCACCATGTTAGTCGATGTGTATAGCCATTGTATTGTTGGCTATTACTTTAGTTTCAGTGAGCCTAGCTATGATGCAGTAAGGCGAGCAATGCTAAATGCGATGAAACCTAAAAGTGAAGTGGCAAAACTATACCCCGATACGATTAATGAGTGGAAGTGCGCTGGCAAAATTGAAACACTTGTTGTTGATAATGGCGCTGAATTTTGGAGTAACAGCCTTGAGCTTGCTTGTGAAGAAATAGGCATTAATACTCAATATAATCCTGTTGCGAAGCCGTGGTTAAAACCATTTGTAGAACGTATGTTCGGCACAATAAATACTGAATTATTAGACCCTGTGCCTGGTAAAACCTTTTCTAACATTTTACAAAAGTATGAATACAATCCCAAAAAAGATGCAATTATGCGTTTTACGACCTTTATGCAGTTATTTCATAAATGGGTAGTAGACGTTTACCATCAAGATGCCGACAGCCGCTTTAAGTACATACCAAGCCAATTATGGGATCAAGGCTTTAATACGTTACCACCAACAATGCTGAGTGATGCTGATCTTCAACAATTGGATGTTGTGCTCAGTATTTCAAAGCATCGGGTGCTTCGTAAAGGTGGAATACGGCTAGAAAACTTAAGCTACGACAGTACTGAACTAGCCAACTATAGAAAGCAGTTTAGCCACAAAGTATCTCAAGAAGTTTTAATTAAATTAAACCCAGATGATATCTCTTATATCTACGTGTACCTTGATAAGCTAGAGCATTACATAAAAGTGCCATGCATAGATCCAAACGGTTACACCCAAAATTTAAGTTTGAATCAGCACAAAATAAATATACGTATTCATCGCGATTTTATTTCGGGCTCTATCGATAATGTAGGCTTAGCAAAAGCGCGTATGTTTATTCATGATAAAATTCAAAACGAGTTTGAAGAGTTAAAAAATGCGCCAAAACACTCAAAGGTAAAAGGGGGTAAAGCGTTAGCTAAGCATCAAAATGTTAGTAGCGACTCGCAGAAATCAATAGCTCAGAGCGAGCCAGTAGAACCCAAAAAGGTTACACCTAAAGAGCAGCCAGCTGATAGCTGGGATGACTTTATCTCAGATCTAGATGGATTTTAATTATGCTGACCGACAAACAAAAAGAAAAGCTTAATGAATTTCGTGATGTATTTATTGAATATCCAATAATAAGCACTGTATTTAACGACTTCGACAGATTAAGACTTGGTAAAGGGTTAGCGGGCGAAAAGCCTTGTATGCTGTTAAATGGCGATACAGGCACAGGTAAAACAGCACTAATAAAACAGTATAAAGAACGCCATTTACCGCAATTTATTAATGGAGTGACGAATCACCCTGTATTAGTCAGCCGCATACCTAGTAATCCGACACTAGAATCTACTTTAGCCGAGCTTCTTAAAGACTTAGGGCAAGTAGGCAGCACAGAGCGTAAATTGCGAGTAAACGGTACTCGGTTAACGAAATCATTAATTGAAAATTTAAAAACGTGTGGTACTGAGCTTATAATTATTGATGAGTTCCAAGAGCTAATTGAGCACAACCAAGGTAAAAAGCGCCGCGAGATTGCTAACCGATTAAAGTATATTAACGACGAAGCGGGTGTATCAATTGTATTGGTAGGAATGCCGTGGGCAGAAAAAATAGCAGACGAACCTCAATGGTCATCGCGTTTATTAGTAAGGCGGCAGCTGCCATATTTTAAATTATCAGAAAATCCAAAGCATTTTGTACAGCTAATAATTGGCCTAGCCAACCGTATGCCATTTACCGAAAAGCCAAACTTAAGTGAGCAAGCAACAGTATTTGCTTTGTTCTCACTATCAAAAGGTTGTTTCAGAACATTAAAATACTTTTTAGATGATGCCGTACTTTATGCATTAATAGACAGCGCAAAAACACTCACAACCAAGCACTTAGTTAAAGCATTTGAGGTACTGTTTCCTGACGTACCAAACCTATTTACCTTGCCCGTTTCAGAAATTACAGCAACTGAAGTTGAGCGCTATTCACTATACAAACCTGAAAGCGCCCTAGATGAAGATCCGTTTATAGCGACCAAGTTTACTGACCGGATGCCGATTAGTCAGTTGTTGAGGAAATAGGTTATACGGAGTCATGAATCTAGATTACTATTATTCGAATATTTAAAAATTAAATTATTAGGGAAAATATGAATAACACATTTGAAAGTCGTGATGAGTTTCATCGTAAGCCTGTAGCAGAAAACATGATTAAACTTTTGAGTTCATCTTTGGATGTATCTCCTATGATGCTTGATGGCAGTTGGGGAACGGGGAAATCTGAATTTTGTCAAAAAACAATTAATTTATTCAAATTAAAGGACACTCACCATTTAATCTATGTAGATGCATTTAAAGCTGATCATGTAGGTGAACCACTTGTCACGCTTCTATCAGAGATAATTAAGTTACTGCCAGAAAAAGAGCAGCCAGGCTTTATTAAAAAAATTATACCAGCTACAAAGTTTGGACTTAAAACAGGAGGAAAAGCTTTTGTTGGACATATTCTTAGGCAAGATTTTGCTAGTGTCGCCGATGATTATGACAAAGATATTCAAAAAGCCGCGGATAAAGCCATTGATGCTACAGTTGAGTCAATTATAAAAGATCAGGTACAAGCTGAAAAAAATCTAACTTCCCTTAAAGATGCGATATCCAGAGTAGCAGAAGAAAAAGCTATAGTGTTTTTTGTTGATGAGCTTGATAGGTGTAAGCCTAGCTTTGCTGTAGAAGTTCTAGAACTGATTAAACACGTGTTTG
Organism: Pseudoalteromonas sp. UBA2102; assembly: GCF_002331165.1. Taxonomy (NCBI): domain Bacteria; kingdom Pseudomonadati; phylum Pseudomonadota; class Gammaproteobacteria; order Alteromonadales; family Pseudoalteromonadaceae; genus Pseudoalteromonas; species Pseudoalteromonas sp. UBA2102. Next base: position 16,432 of record NZ_DCYU01000068.1, on the reverse strand, counting down.
ATATCGACAATGTTCAATTTGTACTGATTACTAACTCCCAACAATTGAGAGCATCAATAAATCATTGTTATGGTACTGATGTTGACTCTCAAAAGTATTTAGATAAGTTTTTAAAATTCACTATTAAACTCAGTAATAAGACTATACCAAATAGACTTGAACCAATTTTTGCTTCCATGACCTTATTTGAAAAGTTAGTTCGGGAAAATCAGCATTTACCAACAAACCTTTACTCACCTGAGTTACCTAAAAAATTTATTGAGTCGATAATTATCAACCTAGAACTATCTTTACGAGAAGTCGAAACGCTTGTTAGATATCTGGAAGTGTTGCAAGTCTTAACCGAGGGAAATGCATTTTCAGAAGGTAATTATTTGGGGTATTTATTGTTAAATACACTAGCTGTTGTTATCTATTGTTTCAAGCCCGATTTAGCTAATGAAATAAGCAACTCTAAGTATGATGCTAAAGAGATTGCTAATATCTTAGGAATAAAGAAAGTTAACCCATATCCTGAAGGTCATAATAGACCTTCGGTTCATGAAGTTCTAATGGTCATTTTAGCTAAAGATTGTGATGTTAATGCCGCTGAATTTATTCCTAAAGAAGATCAGGATAGTTGGGAAAAAACAATAAATGACGGCTTTTTTAATTGGGGCATAGACCCTGGCTACGCCATTCTAGAGCTTAAAAATACATTCGAAGTATTAGGGCTGCAACCTTCCAGTACTTAATTTATTTGATTGCAGGGGACATTTGCAATCTCAAGTTGTAATTTCTAAAAAAAACACCAGAGATTTTTTCAACAGCGAGTGTCTCCTCAAAAAATGATAAGCAAGTATTTATAATGCTTTCAGGCTTTAGTAAGTGCTCTAATTTATATGAAACATTCATTTTTTCTGCTTGCTCGACAAAGAGGTTGTAATTATGGGAAGGTGGAAATTCGTTTTTTAACAGCTCAAATATGTATTTTGTATCTATGGGGGTATTGATTGGGTAGCTGTCAATAAACTCTGCTAACTTACTAAATATTAATATATACCAGCGATCAAACATCCAAATCTGAGGGTGTGAATTATTTGTTTTTAATAAAGCTGGATACTTGGGATTTTTAACATTAAAATTTTCGTTGTGAGTCATATCGCTTTGTGAAGCTAGCCATATTTTCCATTTAGGGTAATCATTTGAAAAATACCTATCTTGTTCTGATGCATAAATGTCAGCATAGTTTGTTACCTGCTCTATAAACTTATATTTTTCTAGTTGCTTTTCTTTTTCAGTAATAGCTGTAAGTTTTGCTCTTTCTAAAGCCGAACGTGGAGGTGTAAAGTTAAGCCATTCGAATTTAAAATGTTTTGATTTTTTTATTCGACCTACGATGATCTGGCCTGATTCTTTTTTGAGGATATCGGGAATATCATGTTGAAATAAAAGAGCAATATTTAGCACTCGTTCTTGGTTAGATTTATTGAAAGCAATGCATTTTAAAAGTAAAAAATGTTCATGCTCTACTTCAAGTGACACTTTTTCGAACTTTATACTTTTACTTTTTACTACTTGGGCTGATAAATCGTAATTTTTACCATTGACATTATGATTAAATTCAATGCTGTGACTGGGGATTTTTAGTTGCTGTCGCTTTTTTAAGTTATTAAATTTACGAAGCGATCGCTGTCTTGATTCTTCAATTTGTTGTCGAATTTTTTTATTCATTTCTATTTGGTTGAGTTCAACTTTTTGATTTATTTCTTCTCTTAATTGATCCTCACACCAACCAAATAACCAATTAGACGTATCATCATTATGCTTAAGAGCACAATTTAAATCAGCATAATCTGAATCAATATAAACTGATAAATCATACTCTAAGGAAGCGATTTTCTTTTCACGATAAAAGTTAATTTTCTCTGCTGAGCAAGGCGATGTTACCTTAATTTCAACTAATAAATCACCGACATCAGTTTCTAACTTCACATCGGCTATGTATTTGTTATGAATGCTATATTCAAGTTTTGCAGACTTTATTAAGGCTTTTCTACTAGGTTCAGTTTTGCTGTAACCTCTATGGGAAATAGTAATCGCTGGGAGGTTTATTGTTTTAGCCGTTAAAAAATATTCTTGAGCGTACCGATGCAAAGCGGTCATTAAGCATGTTCTAGATTCTTCTTTAGTAGTATGAGCAAATGAATGTGCTTTTATTTTTCCGCCATTGCGTGCAATTAAAGGGTCATTACATGCGATACAGAAGCAATTACATGCTTTACCATTTTTGACATTACTTATTGAAACAATCTTACCAGACGCATCACTAGCAAAAACAAGCATAAAATTCCTTTTAACTCATAAATATATACATTAAGACATTACTAATTAAGTTTATATTTAAAAACTAAAATATCCTTAGTACACTTATAGGTTAGATACTAAGAGAATCTTAGCAAGATATGTTTTATAGCTAAGGTTCACATGGAAACTCCAACACCTTCACGCCTAAAATCTGCAAGAAAGGCAGCAGGCCTTACTCAGCAACAGCTAGGTATGGCATTAGGAATGGAGCCAAACACGGCTAGTGCTCGCATGAACCAATACGAAAAAGGCAAACATGCCCCTGATTTCTTAACCATGAAACGCATTGCTAAAGAGCTAGATGTACCAGTTGCCTACTTTTACTGTGAAGAAGATACATTGGCGGAATTAATTTGTGCTTTAGGTAAGTTAAAAAAAGAAGAGCAAATTGAATTATTAAATACCATTAGAATTAATAAGTTATAAGGATCAGGTAACATGGAGGTAAATGTGAATTCAATCAGAAATATTGGTAAAATTGAAGATGAATTTTGGCTTTTAGAAGACGTGCGCCAGTTAACTTTTTTTATAGGTCCAAATAATTCGGGTAAAAGCAGAGAGTTAAGAAAGTTATTCATAGATGAGAAGAGTAGGTGGTTTTTTGAGTTTTCTGAATATATAGCGGAGGAGTTGTTGTCTTTTTTTATAGATGGGCTTGCTCAAAGGAAATGGTCTAGCCAAATAGCCAGTTTTGGTAATGTAGATACTAATAAAATTCAAAGAGAACTACCTGCACTTATCAAAGCACCAATAGGGCTTGCGGACATTGGTAAAAAGATATACAAACTTGGCAAACCAGAAAATTACAATTCTCATTCGGAAGAGGAGCGTTTTAGTAAGTTCTTCGATAGTGTGTTTAGTTCATATTATGAACATGAAGATATTGAGAAACTCAAAGAAAGTACTAACGTTGCCGGATGGAGTAATATATATATTCCAACTCTTCGGGGATTGCGCCATGTTGCTGTGGAAGATATTTTTGAAGCTCGAACAAACTCAGACTACTTTCCTAAATTAAAAAAAGGTGAATGTGAGGTTTTTACAGGTCACAGCCTTTATAAAGATCTCACACAACACTTACTAGGCTCTTACGGAAAACGGCAAAAAGTCCGCGAGTATGAAAAGTATCTATCTGAAAACTTCTTTTTTGGCAGGGATATTTCGTTAGTTCCAATGGTTGATAAAGATGTTGTATATGTCAAAGAAGGTGATGATGCAGACAGGCCTATCTATGATTTAGGCGATGGTATTCAATCAATTATATTATTAACTTATAAAGTTTTTATGGCTGAAAAACCGACAATGTTTTTTATTGAAGAGCCAGAACACTTTTTACACGCTGGACTTCAAAGAACATTAATTGAAACATTTGCAAAGCATAAAGAACATATGTTTTTTATGACTACCCATTCAAACCACTTTTTAGATTTGGCTCAAGAGCGTGACGATATTTCTATTCAACAAGTTTCAAGGGTAAAAGGTGAGAGTAAAGTACAAGCCTCATTAGATTACGGTGAGTTACTTAATGAGCTTGGTGTACGTGCATCGTCGGTACTTCTTGCTAATTGTTCAATTTGGGTGGAGGGCGTTACTGATAAATTATACTTGCGAGCCTATCTAAATAAATACATCGAAGAGCTTGAAGATGAAGATAAGAAAAGTAAGCTGAAAAGTTATCATGAAAATCTTCATTTTGTTTTCACAGAGTACCAAGGCAGTAATATTACTCATTGGGATTTCAGTGACGGTCTTGAAAGCGATGGTAGTGAAACCCCCGCTAAAAGACTCAACAGAAATATCTTACTAATTGCTGATGCAGATATTGAGTGCAAAGGTGAGCGTGTTGAAAGCTTACGAGTAGCTTTGGGTGAGGCATTTTATTTACTTGAATATAAGGAAATCGAAAACTTTATACCCTTTGATATTTTGATTGATACTGCTAAAGCTAGATGGGGAACTTTTACCCAAAGAGCCGATTGTGATATCGATAAATTTAATAAAATTAAAGAAAGCTCATTTAGAAAAAAAGATGTTGGTATCGGTAAGGTTTTAGAGCGTAATGTCGTTAAAGCTGAAGGACTTAAGCGGAACTTTTACTCTGACAAATCAGGTACAATTAAAGACAAAGTTAAATTTTGTCATACTGCAATTTCACTAATGAATGAATCTGATGATTGGAAATTAACGCCAGAGCTAACTTTATTATGTAAAAGGGTCTGGGACTTTATTGAATCACATAATCAATAACTGCTTATGTGATTCGACCTTTTAGGTGTGAATGGGCAGATTCTGAAATATCACATCCGATAGCTTGTCGATTTAAGTTATTGGCTGCTACTAAAGTAGCTCCTGAGCCGAAAAAAGGATCGACGACGAGTTCATTTTCATTACTGCTTTGAGAGATAAGCGTTTCAATTAACTTAACTGGTTTTTCAGTAGGGTAGCCCCTATATACTCTTTTACAAGTGAGGATGTCTGGCACGCTTAGATCATTTAACTTACGCTTACCTTTCTCGAAAAAAAGAATATATTCGTGTCTAGCTCTGTAATGATAACCCATTCCAATAGTCACTTTATCCCAAATTATTGGCTTCCAAAACTTGAAACCTACGTTTTCAGCTATTGGCTTAATATAAAACATTGTTTCTTGATCGCAGAATAGATAAAAATGAGAACCTTTTTTAAGCACTCTGTAAATTTCAATTAGTAGTTCTTCAAAGCGATTATTTGGGAATATGTCGAACCATTGATTACTTGACGATTGACTTACTTTTAGGCGAGTGGTGGTTCCTATTTTTCGATGTTTTTCTAAGGATTCGTAGGGTGGATCAGTAATTAAAAGATCAACACTCTCGGTTGAAAGTGTTGATAACCAATTTACCGCATCATCTTTATGTACTTGCATTAAATCTCTTTAGCTAAAGTGTGCTACACAAACGGCCATTGTGAAAAGCTTTCGAAGCAATGCCCTTTTTTAATCTTCGACAATCACTGCAATAGCTTTGATATCCATCAGGGTTGCGAGCTGTTTTACGAGCAGGAGTAATTCCAAAAGAAGCCGGATATGGATGGAATATATGTTCAGAACCATTAGCGTCAGAACAATGAGGGCATGATTTAAACTTTTGACCGGTTGATGAATCTTTCTTTTGAACCATACCGCTATTTAAAGCTTTGCCACAGCAGTTACAAGCCATAAAAATCTCCTTATAAGTTAGCTTTGTATTATCAAATTTGAATTTTTATTATGTTACTGGCCATTAATACATCCTTTAGAAATGCCGTAACGCTCTCTACAGTATCAGATATTGTACTTTTGTGAAGTACGAATGATTTAACGATAATTATTTTGACTATCTAATTTATTTAGCCTAAACCTAAACTAAGATTTTCTTAGTTTAGGTTGGCGATGCATTTTTTAGTTCAAACAAAACCTTACCCAGATGAGGCGCTTGAAAGCTATTTACTAAGGCTTGCAAGTGATAACTCATACGATGGCTATAGTGAGCTTGCTGATATTTTATGGCAATGGCTTGCAGAGCAAGATCATGAACTTGAAGGTGCGTTGCCGTTAGAGCTGAGTAAAGTTGATGTTTATCATGCTAGGCAAGCGAGCAGCTTTAGAATAAGAGCGCTTAAGTTAGTAGCCCAATTAGCTGATGTAAACGCTGGTAATATTCTTGCGCTTGCATGGCGGCGCAGTAACTTTAAATTTGGCAATCTTGCCGCAGTAAGCCGTAATGAGCTGACTATTCCCCTTGAGCTACTTCGCACTGATAATATACCTGTTTGCATTGAATGCTTGTTTGAATCTTCTTACGTTCCTTTTTATTGGCATTTAAAGCCCTATAAGACGTGCCATAAGCATAAAACACAATTAACTACACATTGTGGTGAATGCCATGAATTAATTGATTATAGAGCTTCTGAGGCGTTTTTAGAGTGTGATTGTGGTTGTAAACTAACCAGTAGTGAACAGTTAAACGATGCAGACTTTAAAATTGCATCTGCGCTTGCAAGTAGTAGCAGCCAAAAAATAGTGGGGTTAATATCGTGGTTTGCGAAGGTTAAGCAACTTGATGTAAGTGATGCTGACTTTAACCGTACTTTTATTGATTATTTTAGTACTTGGCCTGATGGTCTTACAGCTGAATTAAACTTACTCACAAACAATGCGCGGCTCAAACAACTTAACCCTTTTAATAAAACTAAGTTTAACTCTGTGTATAGCAGTGTGATCCGTGATGGTCAAATAGCTGCAACAAGTAACCGTAAAAACAAAGTTCTTGATGAGATTATTAATTACTTTGTCGAATTAGTTGATAGTAATCCTAAAGCTAAACATCCAAATATTGCTGACTTACTGCTTTGTACTTTTGACACCGCAGTATTATTAAACACCACCACAGAGCAAGTTTACAGGCTTCACCAAGAAGGCTTTTTAAACTGTGCTTACCCACAAAAAAAGCACGAACAGCTCAGAGCTGATAGCCATGTTTTTTATTTACGCCAAGTAATTGAACTACAGCAAGCATTCGCAGCTGAAAAGACTCAAACAAAAAAACAATTTATAGCGCCGTGGTAACTTATGAACTTACAAGATGCATTTGCAATTGAATCACTAAAAGAAAAAACCACAGCACTTAGAAAGTTGTTTGCCCCATACACGCCTCATGTTGCGGTAGATGGCTTTGAAGAACAAGCGCTGACTGTGTTCATTAACCTAGTTTATAAGCGCAGTGAGATTGATGATTTAACAAGTGTAAGAACTGCTAAAAGTGTATTGCGCGATGAAGTGTTACTGAGTAAGTGCATTAACGAAGTTAAATGGTTTCATACTCATAACTTAAAATACCCCGATATACGCGTAAGCCATCAACGTTTAATTAGTGAGGTTGTAAGTGAAGATATTGCGGGTATTTGCAGCCGGTCATTACCTTTAAGTTTTGGCTGGTCGCACAACAGTGCTGAAATTAATCATGCAAAGTTATTTTTAACCTCGTTTAATTGGCAAGGTGAAGTGACTTGTTTAGCAAAGTTATTAATAACTGAAGAGCCTGTTTGGATTAATTTAATAAGAGCCTACGGGTTTACTAAAAAGGCGGTTTTAGACATCGCGGCTAAAATAAAACAACAGTTGCCAGTGGCAGAACTCCCATTAGAAGTAAGCTCTTTTTCACCACAACTACAAATGCCATTCCAGCAAAGCTACCTTGCGATTACGCCTGTAGTAAGCCATGCAATGCTAGCTAAAATTCAGCAATTAACAACAGAGCGTAAGTTAAACTTTGGTTTAATTGAGCACTCAAGGCCAGCCAATGTAGGCGATTTAGCAAGCTCAGTAGGTGGCAATATAAGAGCCTTGCGTTACTTTCCTAAAACAAATTCAAAGGCTATTAACCGCCCTAAAGTAGCCAATGATGATATTGAGAAAGCATTTAAAGTTCGTGCGCTATTAAGCAGTCAATTTCAACAGGCGCTTTTGGTGTTAGTGGGTATTAAGCAGTTTAATACGTTAAGGCAAAAGCGATTAGCGGGAGTCGCGGCTATTAGGCAAGTACGTATTAGCTTGCAGTTATGGCTTGATAACATTCTGGAAGCTAAAAATAACGCTCAAGGGCAAGCTTACCCTGAGTGGGCAAAGCATTACTTAGATCAGAGTATTACTAACTGCATTAGCCAATTTAGTAACGTATTAAATGAGAGCCTTAGTAATTTAAGTAAGCTCAAACGCTTTGCGTATCACCCTAATTTAATGGGGCTGTTCAAAACGCAGTTAAACTATGTGTTTACTCACTGTGCAACGGAAGAGGAAACATTAAATGATGAGCAAATAGTGTATGTACATTGCCAAGATATGCGAGTGTTTGATGCCGAGGCAATGGCTAACCCATATATTCAAGGCATGCCGTCACTTACTGCTTTAAATGGGCTTGCTCATAACTTTGAGCGTAAGCTAAAAAATTTTATAGACCCTTCAATTAAGTGTATTGGTAGTGCCATTTACATTGAAAACTATCAGCTACATACAGGTAAACCATTACCCGAGCCAAGTAAGTTAAAACAAGTTGCTGGCCATACTCATGTGATAAGTTCCGGTATTATCGATAAGCCTAAATGCGATATAACACTCGATTTAGTATTTAGGCTTTTTGTACCAAATATTGAGCTTTTAGATAAGTTGAATAGTCAGCTTATAAAGCCCGCACTACCATCTATGTTTGAGGGCGGGACTATGCATCCACCTTCGTTATATCAAAATATAGATTGGTGCCATTTACATACTAAACCAAGTGAGCTGTTTAAAAATATAAAGGCAAAATCGTCAAATGGCAGTTGGTTATACCCTTCGAAAAAAGTAGTTAAAAGTTTTGAACAATTGATTGATGCCCTTAACGGTAACTTTAATTTAAGACCCGCTGCAATTGGTTTTGCTGCGCTTGAAGAACCCGTAAAGCGAGATACAGCCCTACATGAATACCATTGTTATGCTGAGCCCGTAATCGGGTTGTTAGAGTGTGTTAGCAATACATCAGTAAAGTACGCAGGCGCTAAGCAGTTCTTTCATGACGCATTTTGGGTTATGGATGTTCAAAAAGAGTCTATGCTTATGAAAAAGTCTAAGTTTGAGTATGAATAATGCAATTACCTCGGCACTTAAGTTACACGCGTTCTCTCTCACCCAGTAAAGCGGTGTTTTTTTATAAAACACCAGAGTCTGACTTTGAACCGCTACAAATAGAGCAAAATAAATTAGTTGGGCAAAAGTCAGGGTTTGGCGATGCGTATCAAAAGCAAAATGTGGCTAAAAACTTAGCGCCACAAGATCTCGCTTTTGGGAACCCTCAAACAATTGATGTGTGCTATGTGCCTCCAACAGTAAATGAGCTACTTTGCCGTTTTTCACTCAGGGTTGAGGCTAATAGCAATGAGCCACATGTTTGTGATGATCCTAAAGTTATTTATTGGTTAAAACGTTTTTTTGAAACCTATAAAAAGCACAATGGCCTTAATGAAGTTGCTACCCGTTACGCTAAAAATATACTGATGGGCAATTGGCTTTGGCGCAACCGTCAATCACCGAACGTTGATATTGAAATCCTCACAGAACATGCAGACCCAATTATTGTTGAAGGTGCACAAAAACTAAAATGGCAAGACAATTGGCAGAATAATCAAACGGCATTATTAACGTTGTCAGAAGCTATTCAAGAAGGGCTTAGTAACCCTCAAAATTATTGTTATTTAGATATAACCGCAAAAATTAAAAATGCATTTAGCCAAGAGGTTCACCCAAGTCAAAAGTTTGTAGATACTGTTGAACAGGGCATGTCATCTAAACAACTTGCATATACTCAAGTAGGCGATAAAAAAGCAGCAAGTTTAAACTCGCAAAAAGTAGGGGCCGCTATTCAAACTATCGATGATTGGTATGAGGGAGGTTACAAACCTTTGCGCACCCATGAATATGGCGCAGATAAGCAAATATTAGTTGCACACAGAACACCTAAGACCCATTCAGACTTTTATTCATTACTCCCGCGCATTGCTTTGCATATTAAACACATGGAAAAGCATGGTTTAGATCAAAGTGAACAATCAAACGCAGTTCACTTTATTGCGTCAGTGTTGATCAAAGGTGGCTTGTTCCAAAGGAGTAAAGCTTGAAGCGCTATTACTTTACCATTACTTATCTACCTAAAAATTGTGATGTAAGCCTGCTGGCTGGGAGGTGTATCGGCATTTTACACGGGTTCATGAGTTCACGCGGAATAAGTAATATTGGTGTGTGCTTTCCTAAGTGGAATGAGCAAACGGTAGGTGATCAAATAGCGTTTGTATCAATAGATAAAAAGCAATTAAACAACCTATCTCAGCAAAGCTATTTTGAGATGATGGCTCATGATAAGTTATTTGGCTTATCAAAAATACTCGAAGTACCAACAGAGCAAAATGAGGTTATGTTTATTCGCAATCAATCAGTAGCCAAAGCTTTTGTTGGCGAAAAGCAAAGGCGGTTAAAACGCGCTAAAAAACGAGCTGAAGCCAGAGGCGAAGTCTACAATCCAGAATATCAATTTGAGGCAAAAGACATAGGCCATTTTCATTCAATACCCGTATCAAGCAAAGGCAACGGGGAAAATTTTATACTTCATATACAAAGAATTGAAAATGCTAATGCGGTAGGAAATCAATTTAATAATTATGGCTTTGCTACAAATCAAACATTTCAAGGCACAGTTCCCTCTTTGAATACCCTTTTTTAATAGTTATAAAACACTCTTTTAATTTTCAACTGGTTATAAGGTTGGTTAAAAATAAGGGTAAATAATTTAAATGCGTTTAACAGTTTGGTATTTATAGAAATTTAAACTATTTTTAATAGTGAACTGCCGAGTAGGCAGCTGGAAATGAAGAGGACTGGATCATAGGGATGCTTTACACGTGAACTGCCGAGTAGGCAGCTGGAAATTGAAGGTCAACCAGGTTTAACGAAAGATGGATGTGAACTGCCGAGTAGGCAGCTGAAGTTAGGCCGGGAAGTGAATAACCACAAATTGTGACTTTTAACTGCCGAAAAGGCAGAGGCTAAATAGAGAGACCCCAGCAAAAGCTGGGATGTTTTTAAGCGTTATAACCGTATTTAAGGCTATTTATAACGTTCTTAATTAACCTTCTACCAGCAATTGTATTTACAAATGTTAAAGGTGTTTTAGAGCTAAATTGTAAGGAGTACGTATTTAGCCATTTATTCCATCGTTCAATATTTTCAAAGTAATCAATACAAGCTGATGCTAGATGAGCTAACTCAAAGGTATTTTCACTCAAAGTTGCATTTAAACGTGTGTACTCTTTTTTATGACGTTCCAAAGTTCTAATATTTGTACCAATTGCTTTAGCAAAGGATTGAATATCCCAACCTAACTGAAGCCTAAACTCCTCAACACTCTTTATATCTAAACCACGCTGAATTAATTCAATTTCATCTAAAGGGTTTGAGCTTAAATTAACTTTTCCATTGCTGAGTATATCTACAAATTTATGATTAGCACTAGGTTGAATATCACTAGGCATACATACCTCAAAGCCAAGAAAAGTTATATTTAATAATAGCACTTCTGTTATCCAGCTGATAGTCGGATTAGAGCGATAACCGGACATTGATATTTGCTTAATATCATCCCTAGTTTATTGGTTAAACTGCTCTTTGCGCATATATTCATGAATATGAGCGACGCGCGCAGATTGTTCTATTTTACTTTTTTAGAAAGCTAAGTGATAGTAATACCTTAGGTAATTTGTTAAAACTATATAAAGTAAATAAATGAGCGTTAAGTCCCCAGAAATATGCGCGATGAACGCGCTATTTAATTATTAGGTGGTGCTATGAAATCAAACCGTTGTTTACCTCTAATTTTTTGGGCGCTCATACCAATAACTGTAAATGCACAAACACGCGGTGGCATTTGTCAGAGCGCTGTCTGTGATTTTACAGGGGGATTGATTGGCTTAACTTTGCTTGTATTATTTTTTCTTTTTCTTTCTACATCGATAGCTAAACATGGTTTTTGGAGAGGAATTTTTGAACATACAGCAGTGAGGATTCTGATTGTATATTGTGCAGTGATTGCTGGGTTAATTTTTGCGATGTTGTTAGCTATTGAAGTTTTTGGAAAAATAGGCGGCGTTTTATTGTTCATCGCCATTGCGTTCATGCCTAAGTCTTGGATAAAAGGTATTAAAGAAGATGATAAATAAAGTACCTAACAATCTCCATCAAAAACGCGCCCGTTACCAAGTCCGCAATTGGCACCGCGCCGAACCTCGCAAAGAGCGAGAACCAGTCAGTCAAAAATTTTGATACCTGAAGTCAAGATTTGACTATCGTTGGCTTTTTCATTTGATGAAAGTAAATGTTTTTAATCGTGATGTATGATGTTGGAGCAAAGCTTGATTAATCAAAAAAGGTGTTCATCACTAAGAATCTAAATAATTGGAATATAAAAATAATAACAAGGGTGTTTAAATGAAAGTTAGTGGTTTCACTGTTAATCAAGATTTGTGGCAAAGTCTTAGACACTGCCAGAAAGAAAGTATTCAAACGGCGCTTAGTTACATAAAAAAGCCGGTAAATGAAAATGCGAACTCTTGTCTGATTAGCTTGCCAACAGGTGCGGGTAAGTCTGGTGTAATAAGTATTGTATCTCACAAAGCGACCCAAAAACGGGTGTTGGTTTTATGTCACCGACGTGCCGTTTGCGACCAACTCTTTAAAGAAATAGATGGCAAGTTCTTTAGTGACCGTGTTGAAGGCGAGGTTATAAAACGTAAGACTGTTTACAGCGATGTGAACGATACATCTAAAAATGGTGTTTACGTTTCTACATTCCAAAAATTGCAAACCTTTGATAGCAATCAACTTGAGCGATTAAAGCAAGATATCGACCTTATTATTATTGATGAGGGTCATGCTGAACCCTCTCCAGTATGGAGTACATTGGTGCGTGGTATTGACGCTCATAAAGTTGTTATTACAGCTACTCCGTACAGGAATGATTTGTATCAATTCGATGTTACCGAAGACGCTAGTTATATTTATACCTTTAAAAGAGCGCTTGCAGACGGTGTTTTGAAAGAGCCAACTTTTGAACAAATCTTTTTAGCTGAATTAAGCGGTAAAATCACACAGTTCTTAGAGGCTAATGAGGGCACAAAGTGCATTATCAAGTGTGAAAAGTTTGAAGATATTAATCGCTTTTACTATTTGTTAAACGATGACTTTTCGGTGTTAGCTATACACGAGCAATTTACTAAAGATGAACGAGATAATGTAAAAGTTTCTGTACCAGCGAACCTTAAAGGTTCTGATTACCAAGTCATTATTCACCAGAGGAAACTGGATGAAGGGGTCGATATTCCGGAGGCGAAGTTATTGGTTTTGGCCTATGCAGTCAATAGTGGTCGGGAACTAGTTCAAACAATCGGAAGAGTAGTTCGTTTATATGGTGCTATTGAACCTAAAATTTTGGAAATTGAAAGCGATGCAAATAGCCAAATGTGGCAAAACTACAGAAAATTTGATCGTTCACTAGATAGTGCTGATTCAGTAAAAAAATTCATAGCATCACTAGACAGTAATAAGTTGATTGAGCGTTACCTAGAAGCGTTCCCTGATGTGAGTTATTACGGGAACCGCTTTGTAAGTAAGTTTGACCTTAATACCTTCGAGCCGGAAAGTTCTCTTAATATCCCAACAGCATCAATTTGTTTTTTGAACCAATCACAGGGATTCAGCGTTCAGCTTTTATCTGATCATCTATATTGGCGATGTAATAATGCTGGTGAACTCGCGAGAATATTTGCTACAGAAACTGGTATTCATGGTGTTATATCAATCGCATTCAATAAGTCTCGGTTTTTAACAGACCAGTTTTTCTTTGAGCCTTCACTTGAAATAACATTGTATAAACAGCTCTCGAACAACGTTGTTGCAATTTATGATAGCCGAGGTCGCAGATTTAATGGTGAGAAAGATATAAAACTCGGCTCTGCGGTATCTCTAGATAAACTGCTTAAGGTAATGTCATTAGGTGAATCAGCCTCAACGAAAGAAGCGAGTAGTAAATCGATTAGTTCTGCTAGAAAGCGTCCTGAAAGCATCGCGGTAAAAGGACGTAACTTAGAGCAAATGGCTGACATGCAAGCTAATGCTTCATATCGGTTAGCCACGATGCGTTGTGATACCTATGACCAATCCAATAAAAAGAAAGGTAGTTATTATGTAGGCGCAGATTCTGGGCGAATCTCAGATCAAAAAGAGTCATCGTTTACTTTGGGTGATCTTAATGATTGGCTTACAGATATTGATAGCGTCATATCTGCAAATATTAATATAAAGAACGCCTTAATACATTCATATGCAAAGCCAATATCTGTTGATGAAAACTTTGAAGCTCACAGTTTGATTTTTGATTTAACAGAGTATGAGTCTCCGATTAGTATTTTTATAGCTGAGGAAAAATATAAACTCGATAATTCGTTTTTGTATTTAATTTATGATAACGGTGCTTTACTTGTTGATGGTGTTGAGGAAAGTAAAATCTTAGTCAACTTTAATAAAGAAGAACCTTATCTAGAAATTACACCAGAAGTGGAAATACTATATTCACTTGAAGGTGGGGAACACCAAGACATAACTGACTTTCTCAACGAGCACTTACATAAAGCTCTTTTGGCTAACGGGATAAGCTTTTCAAACGGTAAGTTCTATCAATTAACACTTCCTCTGGCTGATAGTTTCGTACTAGGTGCTTCAAATCTTGCCAATGTTGTTATTGGGCTTAAACCACTTATTGGTGAAGATTTAGATGAGAAGGGATGGCAAAAAGAGAAAAAGGATAAAAAGGGTTTTCATCAAATAGTGGATGATGGCTTTAGTCCGCATTCTGTTTTTTATTTAGTGGATCAATTAAAAGCTAACGGGTTTGATAACCCAACTAAAAACGAATTAGGTCCATTTGCTCCTTATATACCCGAAGCTGATTTGTTAATTAACACGGATATGGGAACTGAGCCTGCTGACTTCATAGTTTCGTCAAAAAATAAATTGGCTTTTGTTCACGTTAAATGTGGCAAAGCTACAAAAATGCCAAAATCGTCGGCTGGTGCACTAGCAGAGGTTGGCTCCCAAGCCATAAAAAACATTGACATGCTTATTAGTGGAGATATTGAACTGAAGCCTTTTAATTGGAATAGGCTTCATACAGCTTGGCCAGATTCTGATGCCGCACAAAATATTGTTGAAAGAATTAGAGTTTTTCAAGGTGAAAAGTTTAGTGCTCAAAATGAGCAGGAAAGGTTAGAAAAATTAAATGAGTTATGGGGCACAGTTGCTGCAAGAAGACGCTCAACAGCAGTAAAAAAAGAAATTTGGATTGTTGTTGCCAATGGCTTTTCAGCCAAACATTTTGAGCGGCAATTAAAGTTAGGTCCAGAGGCTAATGGCGAAACCTTACAAGCTTTTCAGTTATTTAATAGTTGGTTGGCAACAGCTCATGATAATGATGTTGAGTTGAAGGTTTTTGTTTCACCATAGTGGTAAATGTGATCTAAGGAATAAGCTTTTGGTCATGCTAAATTTTAATTAAAATAGAATTGTTTAGATTAAATTGAAGGCAAATTATGGATGATTATTCTTTAAAGGTTAAGCAAGAAATTTTAACGCTTTATTCAAAAGGAAATAGAGTAGATGACGCTTTTCAGCTTTTTTCAAAACACCGGATGAAGTTGAGTAAAGCTGAGAAAGAAGTGTTTCGAGAGAAGTATGCAAATAAATCAAGCAAAGAAGATTTAAGTGACTTTATAGGCTCATTAAATTTTGATGACGCGAAAAGCAACTATGAAATAAGTAAGAAAACAAGTAAGAGAAAGTTAGCTAGTAGAAAGCTCGAAAAGAAAAGCTACGGCCCTAAGTTTAATGTAGAGCGGTATCTTCTAACTAAGGAGAGCTCTGATTCATATCTGAGTAGTTCACTCGAAATAGACCGTGATGCTTCGCTCATATCGTCCCAAACATTTTCTTATGAGTTAGATGAGCTTCAGCAAAAAGAGCCTGACTTAAATAGCCCAAGTGATGAGGTACCACTTCATCTATATGTTTATGATCCAGAAGATGTAAATGAACTTAGTCTTGATGAAATCTCAGAGGTTTGGCTGCATAGGTATGAGCTATGTGGAACAAAAGAAGCTGCGGCAGAGGTGCTTGCTCTTAAGGATATAAATGATGGAAATGTTGATAGCTATCAAGGCTGGGAAAGTTATTTAAATCATGACTATATTACTGAATTTGAAAATAAAGTAAAAAGTGATGCATTCGTTCGGGCTGATCACTGTGCAAGTCAAGAAGCGATTAAAGTTGATAATCCATTTGATAGAAAAAAACATAGCCGATCGCAACTCATTAAGTTGCCTTTAAAGCAGATTATAAAATTATGGGAAGAACGAGATTATTCTTTTAATTCAGTTGCAGCCGCTTGTGAAGCTTTAGCAATTATTCGTTATACTGTAGTGGTCAACTAATTTTGGC
>NZ_DCYU01000138.1:0-46750 GCF_002331165.1 Pseudoalteromonas sp. UBA2102 | reverse complement strand
GTTGTCGTCTTGTGCGTAAAATTCGCTTAGTGCACGTAATATAGAGTTTGAACCAAACACTAAATCTATACGTGTTGCGGTCCATTTTATGGTGCCTGTTTTACGTTCAACAATGTTGTAAACACCTGGCTCAGACGGTTTCCAGTTGTTGGCCATGTCGGTTAAGTTTACAAAAAAGTCGGTAGAAAGCGCACCTACGTTGTCGGTAAATACGCCGTGTTTGCTGCCTGCGTAGTTTGTGCCTAACACGCGCATTCCACCAAACAGTACGGTCATTTCTGGCGCTGTTAGGCCCATTAACTGGCTACGCTCTAAAAGTAGCTCTTCTGGCGATACGCTAAAGTCGCCTTTAAGGTAGTTTCTAAAGCCGTCGTGTACTGGCTCTAACGGTTCGAACGACTCGGCATCGGTCATTTCGTCGGTTGCATCGCCGCGCCCTGGCGCAAACGGTACTGTTACATCAACGCCAGCTTGTTTTGCAGCTTGCTCTACAGCTGCTGTGCCACCTAATACGATTAAATCTGCAATACTGATAGGCTTAGCTAAGCCAGCTTTAAATTTTTCAAGGGCACTAAGTACGCTTGCTAGGCGCTCTGGCTCATTACCTTGCCAATCTTTTTGCGGAGCTAAACGAATACGCGCACCATTTGCACCACCACGGCGGTCTGAACCTCGGTACGTACGTGCGCTATCCCATGCTGTAGTAATTAAATCGGTTGCGCTTACGCCACAATCAAGAATTTGTGCTTTTAGCTCGCTAATTTCGTCATCAGATAGGGTGTAGTCAACCGCTGGAATTGGGTCTTGCCAAATTAGGTCTTCGCTTGGTACATCTTTACCTAAGTAACACGCTTTAGGACCTAAGTCGCGGTGCGTAAGTTTAAACCACGCGCGGGCAAACACATCAGAAAAATACTCAAAGTCGTTGTTAAAGCGTTCAATAATTTTACGGTAGATTGGGTCTACCTTCATGGCCATATCGGCGTCGGTCATCATTGGGTTTAAGCGAATTGATGGGTCTTCTACATCTACCGGCTTGTCTTCTTCTTTAATGTTTACAGGCTCCCATTGGTGCGCGCCTGCTGGGCTTTTAGTTAGCTCCCACTCGTAATTTAATAGTAAGTGACAGTAGCCGTTATCCCATTTTGTAGGGTGGGTAGTCCACGCGCCTTCTAGGCCCGACGTTACAGTATTGCGACCAAAGCCGCCTTCTTTAGTGCTGTTCCAGCCTAGGCCTTGCTCGTGTACGTCGGCCGCTTCTGGCTCTGGGCCTAAGTGCTCAGCTTTACCGTTACCGTGGGTTTTACCTACCGTGTGACCGCCTACAGTAAGCGCTGCGGTTTCTTCGTCGTTCATTGCCATGCGAGCAAATGTTTCACGTACGTGCTGCGCGGTTTTTTGCGGATCGGGTATCCCATTTACGCCTTCTGGGTTTACGTAAATTAAGCCCATTTGTACTGCAGCTAATGGGTTTTCCATGGTGTCGGGTTTTTCTACGTTGTCGTAACGCTCATCACTCGGTGCTAGCCATTCTTTTTCTGCGCCCCAGTAAATGTCTTTTTCTGGATGCCAAATGTCTTCACGGCCGCCCGCAAAGCCATAAATTTTTAGGCCCATTGATTCGTATGCCATGTTACCGGCTAAAATAAATAGGTCGGCCCACGATAATTTGTTACCGTATTTTTTCTTGATTGGCCACAATAGGCGGCGTGCTTTATCTAGGCTTGCGTTGTCTGGCCACGAATTTAGCGGCGAAAAACGCTGGTTACCGGTACTTGCGCCACCACGACCGTCTGATAATCGGTACGTACCCGCAGAGTGCCATGCCATGCGGATCATTAAGCCGCCGTAATGACCCCAATCGGCAGGCCACCAATCTTGGCTATCGGTCATAAAGGCTTTTAGGTCTGCTTTTACTGCGTCTAAATCGAGAGATTTGAATGCTTCGGCGTAGTCAAAGTCTGTGCCGTAGGGGTTTGATTTTGTGTCGTGCTGATGAAGAATGTCTAAATTTAGAGTATTTGGCCACCAATCTGTGTTTACTTTAGAAATAACTGAGTTACTACCGTGCATTACGGGACATTGACCCGATTTAGTGCTGCTCATTTTCAGCTCCTTACTTTAAATGAAGAGTTTAACTATTTTACTCAAGCCCCAGCGCTTACATTTAAAGTTGCACGCTAAGGTTTATTAATTTTGTGCATAATTTTTATTTACTGCTCAAACAATATAGACCCCTAATATTACATTCGCCAGCGTATTAACTTGAATTAAATCGATTGAAACCATTGGTTTAATGAATACAGTTTAAACTCCACAATTAGTGTGATCGGATTAAATAGATAACGCGTAATGGTATGTGAAGGGTTTGAAAGTGGCTTTTAATTGAGCGCACATTGGAATACCCCCCTTCACCATGAAATTAAAGTTGTTTATAAAGGTGCATTACTAAGCCCAATGCACCTTTACTTTATAACTTATTGAAATCTATTTTGAATAATTAAGTAAATGTTCAGATTAACTTGATTATTATGACCACTCACTCCTGTTATTTCCCTGCGACAATTTATTGTTGTTTTAAGCAGTTTTGCCAGCCCACATTGGGCTGGCTTTTTTTTGCCTAAAATTTAAAATCCTTTAAGGCTGTGTGAACAGTTGTATGATTTTGTTAACTTGTTTAATGTTCAAAGCCAACACGCCCTAGTGCCAATAAGCCTTGCATGTTAAAGTGCGATTAGTCACTAATAATTAACTAGGCGTACCCATGCGTTTTTATATAACTATTCTATTTGTTTGTTTTGTTTCGCTTTTAAATACTGTTAATGCCCAAGAATCTGCTGCACCAACAGAAGAGCAACAGCAACAAGCGTTAGCGCAATTAAATGAGCCCATGTATAAACCGCTTTTAGAACGCTATATTCTTGATGAGTTAAAAGCCGTTCGCCAAGACCAACAACAATTACGCGAAGATGTGACAAAACAAGTTACACACGCCCAGTTAGATACCGCCGACAGAGCGCTTATTTACACCACCGACACTATTAATAACGTGTTTTTTATTATTACTGCTACGGCCTCTATTTTGGTTTTAGTAGGCTGGAACTCGCTGCGCGATGTTAAAAATAAAGTAGAAGACATAGTAAATACGCGTGTCAGTGTGATCACTGACGAGTACGAAGATCGCTTAAAAATTCTTGAAGAAAAACTGCGTGTACGCTCAGAAGAAATACTCAGTAACCAAGAGCGTATATCGGTCACTAACGAGGTGCACTCGTTATGGATGCGCGCAAACCTAGAAAGCGACTTTGCAAACAAAATTGAAATATTTGACGAAATTTTAAAACGTAAGCCAGAGGATGTAGAAGCCATTGCCTATAAAGCCGATGCATTATTAGAGCTAAACGAAACCGCCAAAGCCATTGAGTTATGTAACCAAGCCATTGATATAGATAGCGACTACGGCTATGCCTACTGGCAGCGTGCGTGTGCGTATGCACTTACACACAAACATGCCGATGCATTAGCCGATATAAAAATGGCCCTTGAATACTCGCCAAACTTACGTAATGAGCTACTACACGAAAGTGCATTTGCCAGCCTACACGACAACGACAGCTTTAATACCATAGTAGCGGGAAGCTAGAGTTTTGTAGGCGCGTTATTGGCGTAAAGTGCGAAGCCCACAATAGCAGTAGCAGCGGCTTTATGCCGCGAAAAAAGTTCAATATAAAACGCGAGGTAAACTCGCTGCTACGTAGTTAGCTCATGCTTTCGTTTAAAAGTGATTATCTCACCACCGAGAAGTGAAGGAGGAGAACAGGAGAAAAACTGAAGAAATAAATCACCAATACCTGTGCGCGAAGCGCCTCTGTGCCCTCTGTGGGGCAATTAATGAGAAAATACGCATCCCCCTGAGTAAACTAGGCGTATACAGGCAAAATTAGCTACAGGGTAAAACTTGTATTCAGGCGTTTATAATTATCGTTTAAAGTATAAATCGATGGCTTTGGTGAGGAGTTCGTCGAGTTGCTCTTCGAAGGTATCTATATCAATTTCAAAATGGTTTAAATAGGCCTTGGCTTGCACTCGCGATAGGTTGCGGTTTTTTACGCTGTATTGACGCTCATCTTTTTGTTTGTCAAAACGTGGTAAAAACAAAAATTGCCCGTAATAAGGTGATTTAATATGCTTATTAGCATAACGACAAAAGTCTTCTATGTGATCTGCGCCCTGCGGCCCTAAACACCCTGGCTCAACGCGATACATTAAGCGAATTTTTTTGTCGTCTGCTAACTGCATAGTATGCCTTTTATAATTATCTAAAAAATAATACGCGGATTATTTTTCCGTCTTTTATTTGGTAGCTCGATACTAACTCAGAGCGTTTATCTACCACGTTTTCGTCTGTTGAACAGGTTTCTGATAGCTCGTGGTCTATTACTATATCGCCGTGCACAATACGCTTTATTGGCGAGCTATTAATGCACTTTAATTTTTTAAACATTAAGCCATAACGGGCTATTAGTTTTTCTTTTCCTTTAAATAATAGCTCATTAGGAAAAATATAAAACTCTACATCTTCATCGTACATACGAATAAATTGTTCAATATTACGTGCGTTATAGGCTTCTACTAATTGCTCTACAACAGCAAGCGACTCGCGAGATTGTTTAGCTTTAGCTTGCTGCTTAGCGGTTAATGCCTCTTTGGCTTGTGTTACCGCTTTTTCTGCCTCGGCCACAGCTGCTGCTTTTTCTACTTTGTTTTTTGGTTTTTCTACCGGTTTTGGGGTTTCGCTACCCAGTACTTTTGAGTCGTCAGGTTTAGTAGTATCTACTGTTGGCGTTTTAAGCTCAGGGGCTTGGTACTCAAGCGTGTTTAACTTTTCATCTTTTGCTTTTGTTGGTGAATTGCTGGCTTGAGTAGAGCTTGACGCTTGCTCGGTACTTTTTTGCTCTTCTTGAGTCTCTTCGGTTTGCTCTGCTGCATAACTGATCAGGGCAACAGTGGCAATAAGCGAGGCAAAAATAATAGATAACGATTTCATAACTTTCCTAATATGAACATATAACGCTGTTAATGCTGCAACATAACAAATTTGAGCGTTTTCGGGTAGCAATTAAATGATTGTTATACACTTTACCAATACTGCTCAACCGTTATGTGCCCTGGGTCTCTGCGACGATTTCGTTTAAAGTTTTTGTCTAAAAGTAACTGTGTGGTGTCTTTTACCATTTGTGGGTTACCGCAAATCATAAATTGCGAATTACTCGGGCTTGGGGTTTTAGAGGCTTTACTAAATAGCTCACCGTTTTGAATTGCTGTAGTTATACGCCCTTTTAGGCCTTGCTGTGGCTCCTCACGGCTTACAACCGGAATGTAGTTAAGTTGTGTAGGGTGTGCGTTTATTAGGGTGTGTATTAGATTTTGATAGCTTAAATCGGCATTAAAACGTACGCCGTGCACTAAATTAATCTGTGTGTATTTTTGCCATACCTCTTGTTGCTGCAAAATAGATAAAAACGGCCCTATTGCAGTGCCTGTACTTAGCATCCATAACTGCTCGCTTGGCGGTATTTCGTCTAAGGTAAAAAAGCCTGTGGCACGTTGCTCTATTAATACAGTGTCGCCTGGTTTTAATTGCGCCAATCTAGGCGATAATAAGCCGCTCTCTACATTGATAAGGTAAAATTCTAAATCGGGGTTATTAGGCCCGTTTACATAAGAGTATGCCCGAGCAATTCGTTTATCGCCCTCCATAATCGAGAGCTTAGTAAACTGCCCCGCTTTAAATGGCTCTACGCTTGCGTTTACTACCAGGCTGAAAAGTGTATCGCTCCACCATGTTACTTTTTTTACGGTTGCATCTACCCAGTTAGACATAGTCAACTCCATAGCTTAACGGTTAAACAACAAAAACAATAAATGGTTGTAATTTATACACTAGCATTAACTTAGTAAGAGTGACACTGGGTGTAGTGACTTTTTAAACGTAATGCTTTTACTTTGGGTGTTATATTGGTTTGTTTAAAGAAGATGAGTAGCAGCGGCTTTATACCGCGAAAAAGATTAATACCAAACGCGAGGTGAACTCCAGCTACGTGGTTAGCTCGTGCTGTGCAGCTTGCTGGCGCTTTAAAAACACCGCTTTTATAGGCATAAAAAAAGCCGCATAAAATGCGGCTTTGGGGGTTTAGTCTCACTTCACTTTGGGCGTGTCTCCAAAACTTAGTGAATACGTTACCAAGGAACTGTTTGCTAATTTAATAAAATTGCGTTTATTAAATAGACTCTAAAGCGATTTTAACCATTTCGTTAAATGTGCTTTGGCGCTCATCTGCAGGTGTTGCTTCACCGGTGATCACGTGGTCACTTACGGTAAATAGTGCCATTGCGTTAGCACCATACTCTGCAGCTACACCATATAAACCTGCTGTTTCCATATCTACAGCTAGTACACCTAGTTTATCTAGGTCTTTGTAGAATGTGTCGTCAGCTTGGTAGAAGGTATCGGTAGTAAATACGTTACCTACTTTTGCTTTAATGCCTAGGTCTTTAGCGGCGTTAACACCGTTTAAAAGTAGGTCAAAGTTAGCAATTGCTGAAAAATCATAACCACGAACGCGTGCACGGTTTACGTTTGAGTCGGTGCTTGCGCCTTGTGCAAAAATTACGTCGCGAATTTTAATATCTGTACCAATACCACCACAGGTACCAATACGAATAATATTTTTAACGCCAAAGCTTACAATTAACTCACGCGCATAAATAGACATAGATGGTATGCCCATGCCCGAACCCATAATACTTACAGGTTTACCTTTGTATGTGCCTGTAAAGCCGTACATGTTACGTACGCCTGTTACTTGTACTGCATCATCTAAAAAGTTTTCAGCAATGTATTGTGCACGAAGCGGATCGCCCGGCATTAATACTGTTTCAGCGAAGTCACCAACGTTTGCACTAATATGCGGAGTACTCATTAATTGTTTTCCTTTTTATTTAGGCGCGTTTAGCTTATTTAAAAAGCCGTCACCGTATTCAAGTGCAGGTAAGTTAAACCACTGTGCAAGGGTTTGGCCTATATCTGCAAAGCTATTGCGCTCGCCAAGCGGGGTATTTTGCATGCCCGGTTGATAAGCTATAACTGGTACATATTCGCGGGTGTGTTCTGAACCTGGAAAGGTTGGGTCACAGCCGTGATCTGCAGTGATCATTAACACGTCATCTGCATTTAATTGGTTTAGTATAGTTGGTAAGTAATCGTCAAATTCTTTTAACGCTTTTGCATAACCAACTGGGTTGCGACGGTGGCCAAACTTTTCGTCAAAATCAACTAAATTGGTAAAAATTAAGCTGTTATCTGGCGCACTTGCTAATACTTCGCTGCTTTTTTCAAGCAAATTCATCAGCCCTGGGGCTTTGTGTTTTTGGGTAATGCCTTGGTGTGCATATATATCTGCAATTTTACCAATGCTTATTACTTCACCACCGTGTTTAGATAGCACATCTAATAGGGTCGGTGCTGGCGGCAATACTGAATAATCGCGACGATTACCAGTACGGGCAAAATCTGCGTTGCTTGTGCCTAAAAATGGCCTAGCAATAACACGGCCTATATTTAGTTTATCAAGTAATTCACGGGCAATTTCACACACTTCGTAAAGGCGCTCGAGGCCAAAAGACTCTTCGTGTGCGGCAATTTGGAACACGCTATCTGCAGAGGTGTAACAAATTGGTTTGCCTGATTTTACATGCTCTTCGCCTAGCTGCTCTAATATGGTGGTGCCTGATGCATGGCAGTTGCCTAAAATGCCAGGTATACCGGTAGCGGCTATAAATTCGTCTACAAATTCTTGTGGAAAACTCGGCTGTGTTTTAGGGAAGTAGCCCCAATCAAATAACACAGGTACGCCGGCCATTTCCCAGTGCCCTGATGGCGTATCTTTACCGCTTGAAAGCTCTTTTGCATAACCCCATGCACCTTGCGATGCTTGACGCTCAGAAACTAAACACGTTTCACCGCCCGCTGCCTCACAGGCATCGATTAAACCTAATTTAGATAAATTAGGTAACGATAACGCTTTACCCGTTTCGTCGTGGTATGCTTTTAATAAGTGGGCGAGTGTATTTGCTCCAACATCACCAAATTTGTCTGCATCAGGTGCTGCGCCTATACCTAGGCTGTCTGCCATTAAGATGATTGCTCTTGCCATGTTGACCTCACTTTGCTTCTAGGTGGTTACTTTATCCGCTGATCGAATTTTCCGTACAGGACATAAGTCCTGTTTCATAAAAGCTAAACATTATAAATTTGCGTTCTTAAGCAAAGCAAAAGAGATTATTCGTGTCTTTTTTGCTATTGTGATCAACCAAACAACTTTTCCTTTCTGTGTGGGTGAGAACTTTAGTGACACGAACTATTATAGCTATTGCTGGCGCATCAGCGTCGGGCAAATCTCTTTTTAGCCAAACTATTTACAATGAGTTGGTTAATGAGCTTGAACCAGGCGCTATCGCCATTATTGAAGAAGATGCTTATTACAAGGATCAGTCGCATTTGCCTATGGAACACCGTACGCAAACTAACTACGACCATCCTGATGCATTTGAACATGAGTTAATGCTTGAACATTTAACTCAACTTCGTAGTGGTAACTCTGTCGAAGTACCTACTTATGATTATGCACAACACACACGAAGCGATGAAACTCGTCGCGTTGCTGCAGCTAAAATTTTAATAGTAGAAGGTATTTTATTATTAAGTGATAAAGCACTTAATAAAGAATTTGATATTAAGGTATTTATAGATACACCCCTTGATATTTGCTTAATGCGTCGTATGCAACGAGACATGGAAAAAAGAGGCAGAACATTACAATCTGTTGTTGAGCAATATCAAGCAACTGTTAGACCGATGTTTTATCAATTTATTGAGCCTTCAAAGCATAACGCTGATTTGGTTGTGACTCGAGGCGGAATGAACCGCGTTGCGATTGATATTATTAAAAGTAAAATTAAGTATTTACTACAAGAATAATAACGGGAAACATCTGTATGACAACATTTATGAGCTTAGTAGGCATGTTTGTACTACTAAGTATTGCTTTTGCGGCTTCGACTAATCGTAAAGCAATAAACTTACGCACCGTAGCGATAGCCTTTGCTATGCAAGTAGTTATTGGTGGGTTTGTACTGTTTTTTGAAGCAGGTAAAAATGTGTTAGCAAGTATGTCTAGTGCCGTCTCTTCGGTAATTAGCTTTGCAAACGACGGGATTGGGTTTTTATTTGGCCCACTTGCTTCGCAAGATACACTCGGTTTTATTTTTGCTATTCAAGTTTTACCGGTCATTGTGTTTTTCTCAGCACTTGTTGCTGTGCTTTACCACATTGGCATTATGGATTGGATAATTAAAATTCTGGGCGGCGGTTTACAAAAACTATTGAAAACCTCTCGCACAGAGTCGCTCTCAGCAACGGCTAATATATTTGTAGGCCAAACTGAAGCACCCTTAATTGTTAAGCCGTTTATAGCAACCATGACTAAGTCTGAGTTGTTTGCAGTAATGGTAGGTGGCTTAGCCACGGTAGCAGGCTCTGTAATGGCAGGTTACGTAATTATTGGTGTAGAGCTTAAGTATTTAATAGCCGCCAGCTTTATGGCTGCACCAGGTGGGTTTTTAATGGCCAAAATGATTGTGCCAGAGACCGAAACACCTAAAGATACGCTTGCTGATTTAGACACCGATGAAGACAAGCCAGTTAATGTTATTGATGCAGCAGCATCAGGCGCAGCTAACGGCATGCATTTAGCGCTAAATGTGGGCGCAATGCTATTAGCTTTCGTAGCATTAATAGCGTTATTAAACGGTTTACTAGGCGGTATTGGTGGGTGGTTTGATTACCCTACTTTAACGCTACAAGAAATTTTAGGTTATGTATTTGCTCCTGTTGCATGGTTACTTGGCGTACCATGGGATGAGGCAATCATAGCTGGTAGTTTTATTGGTCAAAAGTTAGTAGTAAATGAATTTGTTGCTTACTTAGACTTTATAAATTATCGCGATACGTTAAGTGCGCACACTCAAGCAATTGTAACATTTGCGTTATGTGGGTTTGCTAATCTATCGTCGATAGCTATTTTACTAGGTGGATTAGGCGGTATGGCGCCTAGTCGGCGAAAGGATATCGCACGCTTAGGGCTCAGAGCAGTGTTAGCAGGATCTATGGCTAACCTTATGAGCGCAGCAATTGCTGGGTTTTTCCTCTCGCTAGCTTAGAAACTTAATGAGATGAACACCGGTGTTGCAAAACAAGAAGATAGTACTTTAAGGGGTTAAAGCACTATCTGACTTGAACGATACTTCACCAAGGGCCGCAAGGCCCTTTTATCGTTTTAAGGCCCTTATAAATATATTCTTCCTGTTAAAAACAACTTTCTCTTTCTTACCTTTAAGTACATATATGCGCATGGTTTTTTATATTTTTGCGATAAATTTGTATTATTGAAAAGTGGTAAATTATAAATTTTAGGCCACACTTAGGTTTATCCTAATGTAACCTACTGTTTTATTGATGCTCTACCTTTAAGCACACTCATAAAATAGCCGCTGTTGATAAGTCGATTTGTATAAATGCGTAAACTTTTATTAGTATTGTTGTTTGTTTTTTTTAATAGCTACGCAAGCTCAGACCCTCTTTTAGTTGTCACGGAACTCTCGCCACCCGATCAAATACTCGTTAATGAAAAAGTGACAGGCAAAGGCACTGAGTTTATAAGGGCTATTTTTGCAAAGGCTAACCTAACGCCCGACATACAAATGTATCCATGGGCGCGAGCATTTAGACTTGCCAGTACTATTCAAAACACCTTTATTTACACCATAGCGCGCACCAAAGGGCGAGAAAACAACTTTCATTGGATAGGCCCAGTTTCGCATTTTGAGCTTGCTTTTGTTGCGCTTAAAGAGCGTGACGACATAATTATTAACAATACTGAGGAAGCAAAAAAATACAAAATAGCGATGCAACGTAACGACTTTTCTACTGATATATTAACCAACTTGGGGTTTGAGGTTGTGCTCACCACCGATATACAAAAATCGTATGCGTTATTGGTTGCCAAAAAAGTAGACTTAATTGTTGATGACCCCGAACTAATACATCAAATAAGTCAGTATTTGCCCACCCCTGACGCTGAATTTAAAGCCATATATAATGTAGAAGAACTCAAGGTAGATGCCTATTTAGCAGCAAATAAAAACACCGATATGCGCTATATAAACGCGCTACAAAAAGCCTTTTACACACTTAAAAATACCCAAGGGCTACCCTAGCACCTAAGCTAAACCTTGCTTATTTAAGCGCAGTTTAAACGCTTAGTTACGTTAATTAGTGGCTAAGTAATGAAATTTAAAATAGGGGCTTAGTGATTAATTATTGCTATATGGCGCTATGAACGAATCGAGACTGCGCTCTTGTTTTAGCACTTTAAAGGCACGTTGAAAGCGATCTACTATGTGCTGCGGCACCGCTTTATTAAACGCTAAATAATTATCTTTAAGGTCGTTACTTACAGGTAGCTCAGTAAGTTGCTCTACATCAAGTAAGCTCACGTTATAAGGCTTTAATTGGTTATAAATAACGTGTTCGGAGCCTAAAATAAGATCTATTTTATTGTTTATAAAAAGCTGAATATATTGTTGCTCTTCACCAAAAGTCATTAAGTTTTGCCCATTTACAAACCCTATTTTTTTGACCAATGATTGATATATATCTCCCCTTACCATGCCTAACGAATAAAGAGTGGTGTCGTTAAGGGTATTTACAGTGACATCAGGACGGCTTTTTAACTTATAAAAATAAGTTCGTGCAGTAGTTAACGGGCCAAGCCAATTAAATAAAGGAATTCGGTTAGTATGTTGCGCCATTGAAAAAATGGCTGAATAAGGCTTTTTATGCACAAGCATTGCGGCACGCTTCCAAGGCATGACTTTAAAGTCGCACTCTACTTCTGCTTTAATACACAGTGCGTTGACTATATCGTAGTTAGCGCCAACAAGTTGGCCGTGCTCGTTAATAAAATTATAAGGTGCAAACTGATCTGTATAAATAACTAACTTAAAATGGTTTGCATAAGTAAACGTGCTTAAGAAGAAACAAGCAATAAAAGGAAAGAGTTTTAGAATAACCGCACCACTACATTAATTTATATTATTAAATGATAGATGGCGCTATTTTACAGTCAAATTTTAGGCACAAAAAAAGCGCCTTAAGCGCTTTTTTTTATTTTTACTTTAAAAGTAAAAATTATAACGGAGTGATGTTATCCGCTTGAGGACCTTTTTGACCTTGTGAAAGAGTGAACTCTACACGTTGGCCTTCAGCTAAAGTTTTGAAACCTTCGCTTTTGATTGCTGAGAAATGTGCGAAAACGTCTGGGCCGTTTTCTTGCTCGATGAAACCAAAACCTTTAGACTCGTTGAACCACTTAACTGTACCTGATACGATGTTAGACATTGTAATATCCTGATATAAAAATAAAAAATATGCTCATAAGAGCGGGTGTAGCAAAAAATGAGATGGTACTTAAAAACTTCAGGACGGTACTACAAGTATTACTTATACAACAACGAAATAAAGATTTATAAATTACATGCTTTCTTTCTAGCTGCGGCCTACTATATAGAGTTAACTATTTATGTCAAGCCTTTATAGTAATGCAGGCAATAAATAGTGTTTGTGCTTAGCCTTTAATAACTCCCGTGGCTAGCCTATAGCTTAACCCCTGCGCGGCTTTAATAGTTAACTGGCCAATTAAAACAATGAACTATTTAATCTTTAGTTTTTAAAAACGGTGGCAATGAGTACAGCTAATTTAACACCTACTCACCATTTAGATAAAACGTATTCAGCCATGATACACGCCTTACAATTTACCCTGTGTGTACAAACAGCTGCACTTTGCAGTTGTACACAAAAATAGATAAGCTACTGCCACTTATCTATTTAGCGTTGGAGTGTGTTTTGCTAAATAAATGCTTTATTTCGTCTGTTGTTTTTTTATCTGGGTGTTTAATGCCATTACAATCTTCTTTTGCTAAGCCTACACTGTCTCTTGAACAACAATTGGGGCAAAAACTAATTCTCGATTTACGCTATTTTTGTCAGCAAGGGTCAAGCAAACAATGCAGAACACCGGTTACTACCCTACCTGATGAACTAGCAACGGCCATTGCAAAGCATAATATTGGTGGTGTAATTTTATTTTCTGAAAACACCCAATCTATTGAGCAAACCATTACCCTTAATAGTCAATTACAAGCTGCGGCGAGTAAATCAAGTTCAAAGCTGCCGTTATTTATTTCGATAGACCAAGAAGGCGGCCGAGTAGCGCGTTTACCACGCGATGTAGCCACTTCATTTACTGGTAATATGTCTATTGGTGCAACTTATAAAAAGTATGGCACTCAATACGCAACCCAAACTGCCACTGTTATAGCTAAAGAGCTTAATTCGTTAGGTATTAATGTTAACTATGCCCCTACGGTAGATGTAAACATGAACCCCGACAATCCGGTAATTAATGTGCGCTCGTTTGGTGAAAACCCAGCGCTTGTCAGTAAGCTAGGCGCAGCACAAGTGGCAGGATTTGAGAGCAACGGCGTTATTACATCGTTAAAGCATTTCCCAGGGCACGGCGATACCAACGTAGACAGCCACACAGGGTTACCACAAGTAAATCACTCCAAAGAAGACATATATCAACAAGATTTAGCTCCCTTTAAACACATAATTGCCACGCAAAACCCAGGTATGATTATGACGGCGCATATTCAATACCCACAACTCGATAACAGTACGTTTGTAAGTGTTGATGGCAAAAGCATGATAAAACCCGCCACTATGTCGCGTACTATAATTACTGACATTTTAAGAGGGGAGTTAAATTATCAAGGTGTGGTGGTAACCGACGCTTTAGATATGGCTGGCATTAGTCACTTTTTTACCCCAACCCAAGCGGTAATCAATACCTTTGCAGCAGGCGTTGACCTAGCGCTTATGCCAATAGAGATCAGAACACCGGCTGATTTAAACGCACTCGACAAACTAATGGATGAATTAGTCGCATCTGTTACTAATAAACAACTCAGTAAAGACGAAATGGCTCAATCGGCTGCGCGTATAACCGCTTTAAAAAATAAATTTAAATTAACCACACAGCTAGACCCATTAAGCACTTTGACTAAAGCAAAAGATATTATTGGCTCTCAAGCACATCGCAAAATAGAAGCTGAGCTTGCCGTAAATGCTATTACTGAGGTTAAAAATAACAATAATGCATTGCCTCTTAATTTAAGCAAAGGGCAACACATCCATATTATTATGCCCGATACCCGAAAATGCATAGCCATGCAGCAAGCGCTTAGCGCTATAAGTACTGCGGCGCTTAAATATAGTTGCAGTAGTTTACAAGGGTTTGACCCTGTAAAGGCGCGTAGCTTAATTAAAAATGCAGATGTGGTAATTGCAGGCAACGCTACGCCTAATCAAAGCGCTGTAGAGATTGGCGGAATGGATGATTTGAAAGACGACCCTCGCTTTGCACTCAACACCGCTGAGCAACCTAAAGCGCTGTCATCATTGCTGGATATGGCTGCATCAGTGAATAAAAAAACAATATTTATAAGTTTACGTGCCCCCTACGACATAGCGCAGTTTGGTAGCAGAGCTAATGCAGTTCTTGCTTCTTATGCGTATAATATAGATACAGATAAAAACAATGCTGTTGCGGGGCCTGCGTTTACAGCGCTTGCTAAGGTATTGTTAGGCAATGCACACGCTCATGGCGTACTGCCAGTTACCATAAAATAATAATAACAAGGGATAAAAAATGAAACTTAATTGCGATTTAGGCGAAAGCTTTGGCGCATGGAAAATGGGGTTAGATGATGAGGTAATGCCTCATATTGATATGGCAAATATTGCGTGTGGTTTTCATGGTGGAGACCCAGATGTAATAGCCGATACGTTGTATTTAGCAAAGCAGCACAATGTACAAATAGGTGCGCATCCAAGTTACCCCGACCAACAAGGCTTTGGCAGGCGCTCTATGGCGCTTAGCGCGCAAGAACTGACCAATTGCTTACATTACCAAATTGCCGCCCTTGATGGCATGGCTAAAGTACAAGGCTTAACACTTAGCTATGTTAAGCCACATGGTGCTTTATATAACGACATGATGAAAAACGATCATATTTTACAAACAGTTATTACTGCTATAGCGCACTACCCTGCACCATTAAAGCTTATGCTGTTAGCCACAAAAGACTCTGCAAAACACACCTTTGCCGCCAATAGTTTAGGTGTAGATCTTATTTTAGA
Organism: Pseudoalteromonas sp. UBA2102; assembly: GCF_002331165.1. NCBI lineage: Bacteria > Pseudomonadati > Pseudomonadota > Gammaproteobacteria > Alteromonadales > Pseudoalteromonadaceae > Pseudoalteromonas > Pseudoalteromonas sp. UBA2102. The sequence continues at coordinate 31,365 of NZ_DCYU01000138.1, read as the reverse complement.
AGCCTTTGCTGATAGGCAATATACAGACGAAGGGCATTTAGTATCTCGCCACCTTGATGGCAGCGTTCACGACAAGCCAGCACTTTTAGCACAAGTAAAACAGCTATTAACCGACGGCTGTGTAACCACTCGCTCAGGAAACACCCTGAACTTAAATGCCAACAGTTTGTGCGTACATGGCGATAACGCAGCCGGTATAGCACTTATTAAAGAAATTAAATCACTGTGTGCATCAGCAAGCTAACCTTGCTTTTAGCTCGTTATTAAGCCTCAAGCTACAAAACGCATGTTTGTTTCACTTTAATACTATTGAGCTGTAAAGGGGCTTTACAGCTTTAACCTCCATTTAGTCCAATCATGTACAACCTAATATCGCTTTAAAAAAGCGCAACAACACAGCACAGTAACAAAGCATAAGTCACACAGCGCTGAAATACATGGCGCTGCATATAAAAAATTTAACGCAGTAAGCCCGCTATTTATTACTATAAAGTAACCATGTTTTACTTAAACCGGTATTAAATTATAGTTTCACCGCATCGCGCTTTTCATCCCTTGCCTGCTGACATATAACTACATATACAAAAACCACAACAGGGAATACAAATGAAGACGCTTTTAGCACTTAGTTTAAGTAGCAGTTTATTACTTGGTAGTAGCCAGTTAGCTTTTGCAAAGGACAACACATTACAGCTACAAGATGTGTTTAATCTTGAATACGCCAATCAAATTGATATAACAGACGATGGTAAAACGGTGTACTTTGTACGTAACCGTATGGATATAAAAACAGACCGTAAAGTCAGTAATATTTGGTCAGTTGATTATAAAACTAAACAACTGCAACCGCTTACCTCGGGCGTGCATATGGATCACTCCCCGGTACTATCGCCAGATGGGCAACGCCTTGCATTTATATCTAACCGCGATGGCAGCAGCCAAATTTATATGAAGTGGCTTAAAACAGGTGCTGTAGCAAAAATTAGTAACCTAACCAGCAGCCCACGCGCAATTACCTGGCATCCCGACTCTCAGCAGCTTATTTTTAGTATGTTTGTACCAAGTAGCAGTGCACCACCTGTTAACTTACCTGGCAAGCCTAAAGACGCTACATGGGCAGAGCCTGCTAAATTTATAGACGATGTATACTACCGTGCCGACGGAGGCGGTTATAGCCAAAAAGGATTTAGTCAATTATTTGCAATAGATGCAAATGGCGGCAATGCAAAGCAGCTCACACACGATGAGTTTAATAACGCCGGCGAAGTAAGCTTTAGTAAAAACGGCAATAGCCTTTATTTTTCAGCCAATAGGCATGAGCAAAATCAACTAAAGCCCACTAATAGTGAAATATACCAGCTTAATTTAAGCACCTTAAAAATTGCTGCCATTACCAACAGAAACGGCCCTGACCAACAACCTAAAGTATCTCCCGATGGGCGTTACCTAGCCTTTACAGGGTATGATGACAAACGCACCAATTACGAAAACACGCAGCTTTATATTCGTGATTTAAAAACAGGCGATACAAAAAGCCTAACCCCTAATTTTGATAGAAGTGTGGGGCAAATTAAATGGAGTGCCAATTCAAAAGGGGTTTACTTTAGCTACGCAGACGAAGGCCAAACCGCCCTTGCCTACCAACCACGCAGTGGTAAGCGTAAAGTGCTCACCGAGCAAATAGGTAGCGTTGCGTTTGGTCGTCCTTATTCGGGCGGCGATTTTGATGTAAGCGAAGATGGCGAAATTGCTTTTACACTTGCCGATACTCAGCGCCCTGCAGATATAGCCACTATAAAACGAGGCAAAGCTCGTCGCCTCACTACACTCAATGCCGATGCGTTAGGCGATAAAGAACTTGCCAACGTAGAAGAAATTTGGCTTAAATCGAGCCACGACCAGCTGCCAATTCAAGGTTGGATTGCATACCCTCCTGGGTTTGATAAATCAAAAAAATACCCACTTGTTTTAGAAATTCATGGCGGCCCTGTGGCCAATTATGGCCCTCACTTTAGTACCGAGGTGCAATTGTTTGCAGCCAAAGGAAACGTGGTTTTATACATGAATCCACGAGGCAGTGACTCATACGGTAAAACGTTTGCCCAAACAATTCATCATAATTACCCAAGTAATGACTTTGACGATTTAATGACCGGCGTTGATGCACTAATAGCGAAAGGCTTTATTGATGAGTCTAAACTATTTGTAACAGGTGGCTCGGGCGGAGGTGTATTAACCGCATGGATTGTAGGACACACCGACAGGTTTGCAGCAGCAGTGGTGGCTAAACCCGTTATTAATTGGATCAGCTTTGTACTAACTGCCGACTTTTATCCATTTTTTGCCGATTATTGGTTTCCAGGTAAACCTTGGGATCATATTGAGCACTATATGAAACGCTCACCTATTAGCTATGTTGGTAACGTAACAACGCCCACTATGCTTTTAACAGGGGAGGCAGATTATCGTACCCCTATTTCTGAAACAGAGCAGTTTTACCAAGCCCTTAAGCTGCAAGGTGTTGATACTGCTATGGTACGTATTCCTAATGCATCACACGGTATTACGGCGCGCCCTTCTAATTTAATGACTAAGGTTGCCTACATTCAATGGTGGTTTGATAAACACTCAAACAAAAAATAAGCTCCGTGTTTAGGTTTAAAAATAGCCACACCTAAGTGGCTATTTTTTTGTAATTACCAACGCTTAGGTTAATAAATGCCAAACTGTAAACCCCCTTTACAGTTTTGTTCTTATCCATATCGGACTTAGGCGTTTTTCAGTTAGTAAAATTTCGGTTTATTGTAAATTTAATCGCTTGAGTTGGTAAAAAATCGGTTTGAGCCACTGTTTATAAGCACTCAGTTAGTAAAAAATTGTTTTATAAAGGCACCAGGTTAGTAAAATTTCGGTTTATTATTTTACTTATACTTAGTAAAACAGCTAAAAACAGCCTTTTAAAAGGGGGATTTTGCACTTTAAAGCGGCTTTACAGTAAAAAAGCAGCCATATAACTGTCCTTAATATCTACCTAGTTAAATTGTGATCCAAACTAAATTTAGCCGAGCCTGATTTATATTAATACAGCAAAAAAAAGGGCCTTACGGCCCTTGAGTAACACTATCTAGAAAAGTTAAAACTGGTTCATGGTGTTATCTTCACCACCGGCTTTAAGTGCGTTTTCACCAGAGAAGTACTCTTTGTGCGTATCGCCAATATTAGACCCAGCTAAATCTTGGTGCTTAACTGAGGCTTGTTCGCGGCGAATTTCTTGGCGTTGTACATCACGTACATAAGCAAGCATGCCCATATCACCAAAGTAACCTTCTGATAAAATATCGGTGCTTAGTGCAGCCGTATGGTATGTAGGCAGTGTAATTAAGTGATGGAAAATACCCGCTTCACGTGCACCATCGCGCTGGAAGTTTTGCACTAATACATCCGCTTCGGCAGCAAGCTCTGTATCGTCCATTTCTGGCGCCATTAGGCCTTTATTATCACCTAGGCTTGGGTAAGCGCTCAAGTCGCGACCCGCTTCTTGCCACTCTTGGTACACTTGCTCACGGAACTTAAGTGTCCAGTTGAATGACGGTGAATTGTTATAAACAAGCTTAGCATCAGGTACTTGCTCTTTAACGCGGTTAACTAGCTCTGCAATTTGCTTAACATGTGGTTTTTCTGTTTCAATCCACAATAAATCAGCGCCCGATTGTAAGCTTGTTACACAATCTAGTACCACGCGGTCTTTTTCAGTGCCTTCGCGGAACTGGTATAAACCGTTTTCTAAACGCGTTGGCTTACATAATTGGCCATTAATTTTCATTGCCGTATCGCCTTCGTTTAAATCATCTACACCGTTAATAGGTGTGGTTTCTAAAAACGCGTTGTACTGGCTAGCTAAGTCTCCTGGCGTTTGTGACACAGGCACTTTTTGCGTAAGGCTTGCACCTAATGAGTCGGTACGCGCAACAATTATACCGTTATCAATACCGAGTTCTAAAAATGCGTAACGTACAGCATTAATTTTTGCTAAAAAATCTTCGTGCGGTACAGTTACTTTACCTGCTTGGTGGCCACATTGTTTAGCGTCAGACACTTGGTTTTCTATTTGAATGGCACACGCACCTGCTTCAATCATCTTTTTAGCAAGTAGGTAGGTTGCTTCTTCGTTACCAAAACCAGCATCAATATCGGCAATAATAGGCACTACATGTGTCTCAAAATTATCAATTTTATCAAGCACCCCTTGCACATCGCCGCCATTGGCTTTCGCTTCGTCTAGATCATTAAATAAGTGGTCTAGTTCACGGGCATCGGCTTGTTTTAAAAACGTATAAATCTCTTCAATAAGCGCAGGCACTGAAGTTTTTTCGTGCATGCTTTGATCCGGTAACGGGCCAAATGCAGAGCGAAGTGCAGCAACCATCCAGCCACTTAGGTAAACATAACTGCGCTTAGTTGTTTTTTGATGACGCTTTATTGCCATCATCATTTGTTGCGCAGTAAAACCATGCCAACAACCTAAAGACTGTGTGTATTGGCTGGTGTCTTTATCGTAAGCGGCCATATCTTCACGCATTACATCTGCGGTGTATTGTGCAATTTCAATCCCCGTACGAAAACGGTTTTGTAAACGCATACGGCTTGCATATTCAGGGTTAATGGCTTTCCATGCGCTACCTTGAGATTGGCAAAGTGTTGCTAGAGTATCGGTTTCACGTGTGTATGTTGTCATAATAAAATCCTTCGAACGGGTCTATAAATTATTTAAATTATTGTGAGAGTGGCTAGGAGTGTGTGCTCCGTATCGCTTAATTCAACATTAGGCTTATTTTTTAGATTTAGTAAATTTATAGTTGTTATTACCGCTATATTTTTTGTGAATGGCTAAAAAGCACGCACTGAGCCTTTTTTGCGTTATTGTTGCTTTAACGCACACAACAACACCGCGACCGTTTAAGGAAGGTAAATATGGCACACACTCTCACACACTCAGGGCTAAGCGTAGATACACAGCTGGCCAACTTTGTAAAAACACAGCTACTCCCAGGCACTCATTTATCGGAGCAGCAATTTTGGCAAAGCTTTGCAAACATAGTACAAACGCTTACCCCGAAAAATAACGCTCTTTTAGCTAAGCGCGAGCAGCTACAACAACAAATAGATGACTACCATAAAACAAATAAAACGTGGGATAGCGCGCAGTACCAAGCGTTTTTAACAGACATTGGCTACCTAGTACCAGAGCCTGCAGACTTTGCCATTGAAACCCAAAATGTAGAGCCCGAAATAGCACTCAGCGCAGGCCCTCAGCTTGTTGTGCCTGTTAGCAACGCACGTTTTGCACTTAATGCGGCTAACGCGCGCTGGGGTTCGTTATACGATGCGCTGTACGGCACCGACGTATTAAGTGAAGACGACGGCGCTGAAAAAGGCACTACGTATAATCCGGTCCGTGGTTTTAAAGTAATGGCGTATGCGCGCCAATTTTTAGATAAAGCCCTGCCACTTAAAAATGGCTCACACATAGAAAGCACCAACTACTCAATTGTTGAAGGCGCCTTGTCTATCACCCTAAGAGACAGCTCGCATACTCAATTAAAAAACCCAGAGCAACTTATTGGCTACCAAGGCGAGGCGCAAAACCCAAGTGCTATTTTATTAAAAAACAATGGCCTGCATGTAGAGCTGCAAATAGACCATCACCACCCTATTGGCCAAGCCGACAAAGCAGGATTAAAAGATGTTTTGCTTGAAGCTGCACTAACAACCATTATGGATTGCGAAGACTCTGTTGCCGCAGTAGATGCCGAGGATAAAGTACAAGTTTACAAAAACTGGCTGGGGTTAATGCAAGGTAACTTGGTTGAATCGTTTAAAAAAGGCGATAAAACCATAGAGCGTACTTTACAAAGCGATAAGCAATATACAGCCCTTGATGGCAGTAGCCTTACGCTTAAAGGCCGCAGCATGATGTTTGTCCGTAATGTAGGCCACTTAATGACAAACCCTGCTATTACCGACATTTACGGCCAACCCGTATTTGAAGGCATTATGGATGCGATGTTTAGCGCAACCGCAGCCCTGCACGATTTAAATAAAAAAACAGGCATTAAAAACACCAGTGCGCAAAGCATCAATATTGTAAAACCCAAAATGCATGGCCCTGAAGAAGTTGCTTTTACAAATACGCTTTTTAGCATGGTAGAAGAAGCGCTTAGCTTGCCAAAAAACACCCTAAAAATGGGAATTATGGATGAAGAGCGCCGTACTTCAGTAAATCTAAAAGCCTGTATACACGCAGCAAAAGCGCGCGCGGTGTTTATAAATACTGGCTTTTTAGACCGCACGGGCGATGAAATTCATACCTCTATGCACGCAGGGGTCGCTTTGCCAAAGGCCGCTATTAAAGCTCAGCCGTGGATCAAAGCATACGAAGACCGTAACGTTGATACAGGCCTTGCCTGCGGCCTAAGCGGTAAAGCACAAATAGGTAAAGGTATGTGGCCAATGCCAGATAAAATGGCACTTATGATGGAGCAAAAGCTTGCTCATGTGCAATCTGGCGCTAATACCGCGTGGGTGCCCTCGCCTACCGCAGCCACTTTGCACGCTATGCATTATCACGATGTAGATGTATTTACCGAGCAAAAAGAAATTGCCAAACGAGGCATGGCAAGCCTTACTGATTTACTTACACCTCCTTTAATGGCTCAGCCGCAAACGCTCAGTAAAGAAGATATTCAAAGTGAGCTTGAGAACAATGCACAAGGCATTTTAGGCTACGTAGTACGCTGGATAGACCAAGGTATTGGCTGCTCAAAAGTGCCTGATATTAACCACATAGGCTTAATGGAAGACAGAGCAACCTTGCGTATTTCAAGTCAACATATGGCAAATTGGCTACAGCATGGGGTGTGTACTCAACAACAAATAGAGTCGATTATGGCTAAAATGGCTAAAGTAGTCGATGGCCAAAATGAGCACGACAGCGCTTACAAGCCTATGGCACAAAACGAAGAGTCACTTAAAAATAGTATTGCTTATCAAGCCGCTTTAGCGCTTGTATTAGAAGGTGCTAAGCAGCCAAGTGGCTACACCGAGCCCCTATTACACAGTTACCGCTTAAAATATAAAGCAAAACACCATAACCTAGCTGAATAGTTAACATTAGTTTAACAGCAAAAAAGCGCGTTTTGCCTACACAAAACGCGCTTTTTGTTTATTAGGGCGTGTTGATCTTTGCAGATTGAAATTTGTTCAACCTAGGCAGAACCCAAAAGGGCAGCGTATGTTTGGCATTTATGCTACGTTATCGCCTATTTATGGGGAATAACCACACTTCAGAGGCTCTGCCTTGCCTAAAAACCAAACATACTGCTGCAAATTCAAGCGCCAAAGGTCAACACGCCCTAGTACCGTTATTTATTTAGTGCTCACTGTACCTAGCGCTAAATTAATTTTTAATTATTGCATTGTGATACACGTTTTGAACGTCATCACAGTCTTCAAGCATGTTGATGAACTTGTCAAAATTAGCAATAACTTCTTCATCTTCAATTTCTACATGCACTTGCGGAACAAACGTAATTTCATCTACTTCAAAGTTAATCCCTTCAAAGTTTTCCTCAAGCGCTGTTTTCGCTTTATAGTACTCAGTATGAGGTGCAAATACCGACACTTTACCATTTTCAACTTCAACGTCGGTTACATCAACGTCGGCCATCATTAGTGCTTCAAGGACCACTTCGTCATCGTCACCGGCAAAACCAAGTACAGCAAGATGATCAAACATATGTGCTACACAGCCCGGTGTACCAATTTTTGAATCTGTTTTGGTAAACGGTAAACGTACGTCTTTAATTGTACGGTTTGGGTTGTCGGTTAAGCAATCAACAATAACCATGCAGTTACCTGGGCCATAGCCTTCGTAACGTGCGGGAGAATAATCTTCCCCTGCCCCACCGGCTGCTTTTTCAATTGCTTTTTCTATTACGTGAGCAGGAACCTGGTCTTTTTTTGCTTTTTCAATTAGACGACGCAGTGATTGATTGACATCGGGGTCTGGTTCGCCATTTTTAGCGGCAACATAAATTTCTTTACCGTACTTTGAGTTAACTTTAGTTTTTGCGTTGGCTGTCTTAGCCATCGAGCTCTTACGGACTTCAAATGCTCTGCCCATCTTGTGCCTCTAATCAATACGTTAATTTTGCCATATTTTACCAATTCAAACCCTATTGGGCTAGGGTCTGTTGAACTTTACAAACTGAATTTAAAACAACCTATTTGCTAAATAAATAAGGCCGAGCCTATGCAAAGAACACTGGAGTAATTACACAAAAATAAAAGTTATGCGCTATTTAACATAACTCCACTTTTTGTGAGTAACTTTCGACTAAAGTAACTAACTCTGTAAATTCACGTAAAACGTAATCAGCTTGGTCGGCATAAATAGGCACCGCGTTTGGCGCGTACAAACAAGCGCGCATATTTGCATTATGTGCTGCTTGAATGTCGTATAAAAAATCCCCTACGTATAACAAGTTGCTGGCGTTTATATTCCAAAGCGTGGCAATTGCATTTAAGGCACTGGGATCGGGTTTGGCTGGGGCATCGCTACGGGTTAATACCGTTTCGATAGGTAGCGGGTTATTTTGTAGCTTTATTGCTGCCGCTTTATCAAAATTGCGGGTAACAATAGCCATAGGAATATTTTTAACTTTAAGGGCGTTAACGGCTTCGGTTACGCCTGGCAATATAGTGGCAAACTGAGCGTCTTGCAGCTCGTGCTGATGCACTATATTCATCGCTTCTTCACGCATGTAGGGCGATGGAAGCTGGGCAATATAATCAAGTAGGTCTTGCTCGCATGGGCAACCTATTTGTGCTTTTATAAGAGAGAAATCTAACTCAGACGATACTAAAGTGCCATCTAAATCAAATATAACTCCTTGAATAGCCTCTACTTGAGCTTTCATATCATTCCTTGAATGGGGTAAAAATCAATACAACATGTGTACACATAATGACTCTACTTCATGAGAATAATTTAGCAAATGTTTATCAAACAAATTATTAGAAAAGTATTCACTTATCTATTACTTAGCCTTATAAACACCAATTAATTACTAAAATTCTACGAACAGCTAGTAATAACAGATCAAAAATGAACACAGCATAAACAAAAGGAGAATACGCGCACATAAACTGCAGTGCGCGTAGGTTGGGGAAGTACTTATTGCTCGAACTTAGCCTCGAGCCAGGTATCGTTTTGGGTAAAGTGAAGGGTTTTAATCTTGCCTTTACCTTCTACGTTTACCATATTTACTTGAGAAGGCCATAAGTCACGCAGTGCGCCGTTACTCATTTTTATGCCTTCAATCCCTTTTGGGATAGGAGCTTCTTGATACACCCAAAAAAACTTTCCATCAATTTGCGCACCTACTTGGCTAAGCGTTAATGGCTTACCCTTTAAGGTTTGCAGCGCAACATGCGACTCAACATACTCTACAAAACGTTGTTGGTCGGCCTTGTTGCTAATGATATCGGCTTTTCCATTAAATAAATGCGCTACAGCATGCTCAGTATCATGTAAATAAAAGCGATGCATAAGCTCAATATTGTTAGTACGTTTATTAAAAAGCACCGTAGTAACCGATGACTTTAGTTGATGCGCCATACTTGGCGCAGCAACTAAAAGGCAAACAATAATAAGCAAAAAGCGCATTATTGTTGCTCCTCACCATCTTTTTTCTCGTCTTTTTTAAGCTCAGTTTTAATGTCTTGCATAATATCTCGACTTACTTTCGCTTTACTCTTTTTCTTTTTATACACTTCAATACGTGAAGGAATAATACGACGAGGGTAGTTGTTGTTCTCAACATCTACATCAGCTGTTTCCCAGCGAGGGTCAACGCTTACCGATACCAATGGCTTATTTTTATCTGTAACAATAAGCTTTTGTACATTTTTGTGATTACGGCGCCAAATTTCAGCCGGAATGTAACGCTCTTCGGTTGTGCCATCTTCATAAGTTAGCTCTAGTAAAATAGGCATTACCAAGCCACCTAAATTTGAAAACTCCATAACATAGTAGTTTTTATCTTCTTCAAGCGCGCGTTCTAGCGTTTTACGCTCCCACGGCTCTAAGCCTTTTAAAAACTTGTTGTACGCGTTACGTTCTTTATTGGTAACAGTAAAGCGGTCGTTTTCGTCGTAAAAGTCGGTAATATCTGGATTTTTTTCAACCCAAGTTTGCTTACCTTCTTCACGGTTGCGCTTAACAAATAGTGATGTTGGTTTGTCTGCTTCTATATCGCGTAAGCGTTTAAAGTCAATATCAGGGTTTTTAGTATCTAAACGTAATTGATACACTTTATCTAACGAGATATCTACATGGTCGGTGCTGTAAAACCAGCCGCGCCAAAACCAATCTAAATCAACACCCGAGGCTTCTTCCATCGTACGGAAAAAATCTGCTGGAGTAGGGCGCTTGTATTTCCAGCGCTGTGCGTACTCTTTAAACGCAAAGTCGAATAAGTCACGGCCTAAAATAACTTCACGTAAAATATTCAGTGCCGCAGCTGGTTTAGTATAAGCATTAGGGCCTAAACGTAGTACGCTGTCTGACTGCGTCATAATAGGTACTTGGTTTTGCGATTTCATGTAGCTTACAATATCGCGCGGCTCAACACCCCACGGTATAGTTGGGTCCCATTCACGCCCTGCAACGCCATCTAAAAAGCTATTTAAACCTTCATCCATCCAGGTCCATTGGCGCTCATCAGAGTTTACAATCATAGGGAAGTAAATATGGCCAACTTCATGAATAACCACACCAATTAAAAAGCGTTTTTCAGCTTGAGAATAAGTGCGCGAGCCATCATCTTGCAGCTCTGTACGGGGGCCATTAAAAGTGATCATTGGGTATTCCATACCACCTACAGGGCCATTTACCGATTGCGCTACAGGGTATGGGTAGTCAAATGAATAGCGAGAATACACTTCCATCGTATGTACTACAGATTCAGTTGAATACTTTTTCCATAAATCGCCACCCTCTTTAGGGTAAAACGACATAGCCATCACTAAAGGTTGTTCATCGCCACCTTGCTGATAGCCCTTTGCATCCCACATAAATTTACGCGACGACGCCCACGCAAAGTCACGCACATTTTCTGCTTTAAAGTGCCACGTTTTTGTTTTATCGGTACCTTGTTTTTCGTTTTCTAACGCTTCTTCTTCAGTAACAATAAATACAGGGCGTTTTGCTGTTTCAGCTTTTTCTAAGCGGTTACGCTGCGTGCGAGTAAGCACTTTGCTTGCGTTATCTAACTTACCTGTTGCCGATACAATATGATCAGCAGGTACAGTAATTTCTACATCGTAATCACCAAACTCAAGCGTAAACTCACCACGGCCTAAAAACGGCTTGTTTGTCCATGCTTCGTAATCGGTGTACGCTGCTAAACGCGGAAACCACTGCGCAAGTAAAAATATATCGTTGCCATCTTCTTCAAAGTGCTCGTAACCAGAACGCGCCCCTACGGCATCTTCTTCAACAATGTTAAAAGCAAAGTTCATACTAAACTCAGCTTCTTTGCCTGGTTTTAACGGCTCGTTTAAATCTATACGCATTAGCGTATCAACAACAGTTACGCGCAGTTCATCGCCATTGTCATCTTTTACATTGCTAATTGTATAGCCTAACTCGTTGTCGCTCATAAATTGTTGACGACGTAGCTCACCTAAACTTAATTTAGCCGGCTTTTGTGCAGGTAAACTATTTAGCGTGCTTTTAAACGTTTTTGTGGTTTCGGCAATTGAGTCGCTTTTAAAAATATTTTGATCTAACTGTAACCACAAATATTTAAGTGTATGCGGCGAGTTATTTTTATACTCAATGCTTTGGCTTGCTGTTAAGCGGCGCTTTTTTTCATCAAGCTTTACATCTATGTCGTAATTAACACGTTGCTGCCAGTATTTTTCGCCAGGCTCACCGGCGGCACTACGATAAACATTTGGGGTAGGAAGCGCTTCGTCTAACTGACGAAATTTATCAACGAATGAGCCTTTAGTTTGCTCAACGGATGACGCTAACACAGCGCTCGACATTGCCAAAGGCAACACAAACGCGCTTAGCGTAAGAACTATTTTTTTCATTATGAGTCCTAGTGGAATTTTGTGAGCGTACTTTGACAAAGTTACTATTTTTGTTCAATTAATTAGCGACCAACCGCCCATTAAACACGGTAATATTCACGTTGTTTTAACATGGTTTTTGAATCAGTAAATTAAGTCACTTTTAAAACTGTAAAGGGGGTTTACACTTTACAGCTAGTTGATGTGTATTAATTAAGGTACAAACACAGTATTTATAAGGGTTCAGGCCTAATTCATGCCATTAGCTTAGGATTAAATTAAGGTGCAAAAATATGTTGTTTAAATTGAGTTTAAATTTATAGCGTTAGCAGTGTTTACACGGTTTAAATGCGCTCAGGTTCAATACAAATTAAGCAGCATATTTAAACTAAAGGAGCCCGATATGAAATTTTACATTGTAAAAAAAGATCATCAGCTCGAAGCTATCCCTGCTGATAAAGACTTACTAGAGCGCTACGAATCAAACCAATATTCGTATGTGAATGTGGTGTCGGCATGCAATAAGCAAGATGCACTAAAACGCCTATCTACTGAACAAAAACACAGTAAAAAGTGGCTAATAATTGGCGCAAATATTGCCGTGATCTCACTAATATTAACTATTTATACGATAAATTAAAAATAGTGAAATTTTAGGTTGATATTTAGTGCATTTTATATTTAAAATCGCCCACTTTTTTTATTTGAGCATAAAAAAATCGTTACAATTATTCTCAAATATGTACTTATTACCAGTAAGCAATGTGGTGGGTGTATGGATTTTTATATCCTAAAAAAACAACAAGAGCTAATAGCCATTCCAGCAAATCAGCAAAGTTGTAAGCAGTATCTAGACTCAGGTTATTTTTATATTGATAAAGTAGCCGCCTGTAACGAAACGAATGCCATAAAAGCATTGCAAGCAAAGCAAACTAAAAGTTTAAAAATGCCGCTAGGTATGGCTTTGTTAGCGCTTCCTGTCATTATTATTGCTATATATAGTTTTACCTAAACTAAAGCCCTCCCGAGGCTTGCATCTTTACTTGCCTTGGGTATATTGGCGCTCTTATGGTTTTTTAAGAGCGCGATATGAAAGTTCTCCACACCTCAGATTGGCACCTAGGCCAACAATTTTATGAACATGACCGCCGTGATGAGCACGCTGCATTTTTTACTTGGCTACTTAGCACCCTTGTAGAGCAACACATAGATATACTTTTAGTTGCAGGCGACATTTATCATACAGCCACACCCAGTGCCAGCGCCGAAAAACAACTCTACCAATTTATAAAAGATGCTAAAAAGCGTTGCCCGCAATTGCATGTTGTTATTATTGCCGGCAACCACGACTCAGCAAATCGTATATTAGCGGCGCAGCCCTTACTTGCTCAGTTTGACACCCATGTAGTTGGGCGTTTTGAAGTAACCGACCCAGCTTATACCGTGATTGAAATAAATACGCAAAATAAACGCGCTGTAATCGTCGCTATGCCTTTTTTACGTACCAGCGATATAAGTTCACTTAGTCATACTAAAAACGGCCCTAGTTACGCACAAGGCGTTGAAAAAGCCTATAAGCTTGCACTGGATCACGCCTACAGCATTAACGCGCAAAATTCGCCGTTAATTGTAATGGGGCACTTACATGCCAAAGGCGGTGATATTTCAAGTGACTCAGAACGTAATTTAGTGATTGGTGGGGAGGAGTCTATTTCGGCCAATGTATTTGGTAACAAGGCAGACTACGTAGCACTGGGGCATTTACACAAAGCGCAGCAAGTCGCTAAAAAAGACGTTATTCGTTACAGCGGTACGCCTATTCCTATGTCGTTTTCAGAGCGTAACTACACGCACCAAGTTAATATAGTAGAATTTAAAAGTGATGAAAAACAAACTATTAGCACATCTGTAAACCCCCTTTACATTCCACGCTCTGCTGAAGTGATTATTTTACCAAAAGGGGAGTGCGTGCCATTAAGCGACTTATGCGAGCAAATTAAAGCGCTCGATACATCACAACATACTATTGCCCCTTATTTACGCGTAAAACTTAAATCAAGTGATACCGACACCACCTTTAGAGAACAAATAGAGCAAGCACTTGAGGGTAAACACGTAAAATTTTGTGGCATTGAGCGGGTACGAGAACAAACCATAACAAGCGATAACAGCGCCGTATTTGAAGATTTAAGCGAAATTGAAATGCTCAACCCATTAAACTTATTAGAACAAGCCTTTGCAAACGACAAAGATATGGCCGGCCAAGCTGTACCAGATGAGCTAAAAACACTGTTAAACGATGTAATAAGTGAGCTGACGGAGCAAGAGCAACTATGAAAATAACCGCAGTTCGTATTCATAATTTAGCCTCAATAGTCGATGCCGAAATCGACTTTACTCAAGCTCCACTAAAAGATGCGGGCTTGTTTGCTATAACCGGCGACACAGGCGCAGGTAAAAGCACCTTTTTAGATGCTATTTGTTTAGCGCTTTATACTAAAACAGCCCGCTTAAAAGGCGATAAAGGCAACTTAATTGATTTTAACGGCGACAGCATAAAGCTAAACGATGCGCGTAACTTACTGCGCAGAGGCAAATGGGAAGGCTTTGCTGAAGTTGATTTTGTTGGCCAAGATAAACAACTATACCGCGCACGCTACGTTATTACCCGTACCCACAAAAAAGCAACAGGCAAGTTAAAAGTAGCTGAGCATACGTTACTAACCTTGCCCGATGAAACCCTAATAGCCGATAAAAGCCAAACCATAAAAGAAGTAGAAAACAAAATAGGGCTAAGCTTTGATCAGTTTTCGCGTGCGGTATTATTAGCACAGCACGAGTTTGCAGCCTTTTTAAAAGCCACAGGCGATGAACGCGCACAACTTTTAGAGTGTTTAACCGGCACCGATAAATTTAGCTTAATTGGTAAACGTATTTTTGAGCGTAATAAAGCGCTAAAAGATCAATATGAATTACTTAATGCAAGCCTTGCAAGCTATACCTTGTTAAGCGATGACGAATTAAGTGCTAAACAAACTCTGCGCGATGAATTACTTAAAAAAATTGAGCAAACTAAAAAAACGCATGCAGCAACAGAGCAAAACTTAAATTGGTATAAGCAAGCAGCTAGCTTATCGCAGGCACTGGAACACGCAATAAAGCAGCAACAACACGCGCAACAACAGCTTGATGCAATAGCAAAGCAAAGTGAGCAAGCTAAACAAGCACAAAGCGCCCTTGAAATAAAAGACAACCGCAAACGTCATGAGTACTTAACGGCGCAAAACAACGCACTTAGTACGCAAATAAGCGATTTAAAAGCGATTGACCATGCTGCGCTTATAAAAGAGCAGGCCGCAACACTTACAACAAAGCAAAGCGAGTTAAAAACAGCGCAAGAGCAAAAGCAAACGGCAGAGCCAATTATTGCAAAAGCCCGCGAGCTCGACAGCCAACTTGCTATACACGCACAAACTATTACAAGCCTGACTCAGCAAAGCGAAAAAGAGCAGCAGCAACTTAGCGAATTACAAACGCAGTACACGCAAAGCCAACATGCACTTGATGCGGCAAACAAACTCAGCACTGGGCATCAAACGTGGCTAAACGAACACACGCAGCTTAAACCATTGGCTAATGATTGGAATTATTACCAACATAGCTTTAATACGTATTTAAGTGCCAATGAGCAAATAAAGGCAACCGCTTCGCAAAACCAACTGCTGTTAGAAGAGCAAACTAAACAAGCGGCGCTGTTAGCTGAGCAAACTAAAAAAGTAGAGTTGCAAGAGCAACAACTTGCGCATCAACAAAAAGATCTTAACCAGCTAAGTGAACAACAACGCCAATTTAATATTGAACAATGCGATAGCAAACTTAAAAATATTGAATATTTAAAAGATCAGCGTTTGCGCTACCAGCAGTTTAATCAAGAAATAAAACACAGCACACAACAACAAGCTGCGGTAGCGGCCAAGCTTGTACACAGTGAGCAAACGCAAACAACATTGCAACAAAGCTTAGCCTCGTGCGAGCAAGCACTTAAACACAGTGAATACGCATTAAACCAAGCTCGCCTGCGTGCCAGCGAAAACGTAGAGCATTTACGCACGCAGCTTACCCCTAACGAGCCATGTGTAGTGTGCGGGGCAAAAGAGCACCCGTATGCAAGCAGCCAAAACCCGCAATTAAATAACCTAATAGCCGATTTTGAAACAAGTTATAACCAAGCTAAGCAGCAACACGATAGCGCCCAAGCTAAGCTGCACCAGCACCAAACTCAACATGCTGTACTTGTCACTGAGCACGCCCAATACAGCCAAGCCATACAGAACGCACAGGCAAAGCAGCTAGAAATTAAAACAACAATGCAAGGGGCACGTACAGAGCTTAACGACTTAACAGCACAGCAGCTTGATGAAACATACGCCCAGCTCAGCAGTCAAAAGTCGCACTATTTTGAATCGCAAAAACAGCAAACAGCCCTGCAAGAAAAAGTAAATCAGCTAATAAATAACTTGAAAGCCGAGCAACATACACAGCAGCAATTGCATAATCAGCATGTTGAATTAACCAATAAGCTTGGCCAAATAAACACTAAACATGCAGAGCTAAATACGCAAATTAACGAGCTTAGCAGTACCCTTAATGCACAGTTTGAGCACAGTGACTTTTGGCAGCAATTGCAAAACAACACGCTTAATATGAGCGATTTAAGCCAGCAGGTTGAGCAATACCAGCAAACACAGGTTCAGCTTGAACAAAGTCAAAAACAAATAGACAGCGCTAATCAGCAATTACAGCAACTCACACCGTTAATTGCTAAAAGTGAGCAAGCGCTTAAAGTTTTAAAAGACGATTTAGCCAAAGCGCAACAACTGCAAAACACCACACGCACAGAGCGCCTTGCTTTATTTAACAACGAGCCACTAAGTGCCGATGATTACCAAGCAAAACTTAATGCGCAGCTTGAGCAGTGCCAAAAGGAGTTACATACAAGCCAACAAGCCCACGACAGCGCAATTAAAAAACGCGATGAGCACGCTATAACACTCAAAAACATTGAGCAGCGCTTGGCAGAGCAAATTCAAGAGCAAAGCACACTTGAAGAGCGCTACAATGCCTGGTTTAGCGGCTTTAAAGCGCAATATAGCGAGGCAAATCACGAACAGATCGCTATTTTACTAACTCTGACTAGTGAGCAAATAAAAGAGCAATTAATGCAGTTTGAGCAGCGTTTAGCAGCACTTACAGACGCAAATGCAGCGCTTAAGCAACAGCAAAAGGCGCAAACAGATCACCAAAATACTAACAAGCCCGAAAAAAGCGAAAGCCAATTAGCAGAGCAAGAAACGACCTTAGCCAATGAGCAAACTGAGCTACAAAATAGTTTGCTTGGCACTAATACCGCACTTGAGCAACACAATCAAAACGCCAAAGCACTTAAAGGCAAACACGCTGAACTTGCTACCCTTAAAAAGCAGGTAGAGCAGTGGCACGTGCTTAATAAAGTATTAGGGGATGCAACCGGTAAAACCATGCGTAATTTAGCGCAAACACAAACCCTTAAAATATTGCTGCATTATGCTAACAGCCATTTAAAAACCCTCAATAAACGCTACGAGCTCACTGCCATTGCGCAATCGCTCGATATAGCCATTATTGACCGCGATATGGCCGACGAACAACGCTCTGTTAATACGCTCTCTGGTGGTGAATCATTTTTAGTATCACTAGCACTGGCTTTAGGGCTTGCATCGCTTTCTTCAAACAAAGTGCAAATCAACTCTTTGTTTATTGACGAAGGGTTTGGTACGTTAGATAGCGAAACACTCAGCGTTGCTATGGACGCACTCGACTCATTACAAGCACAAGGCCGTAAAGTAGGGGTTATATCGCATGTGAGTGAAATGAGTGAACGCGTAGCCACGCAAGTACATGTAAGTAAAAAAAGTGGTGGATACTCCACTGTTGAAGTCTTATAAAGGAGTTAAAAAATGCCAACATTCACAGGCGAGCAAGCAACGCATTACAACGACCGCATTACCCGTTTAGTCCCTGGTTATGAGCTATTGCACCAACTTACTAATGCACAACTTAAAGCAACCCTTAAAGATAACGCACATATTTTAGTCGTGGGCGCAGGCACAGGCAAAGAAATACTCGCCCTTGCCGCGCTTAACCCTACTTGGCAATTTACCGCGCAAGATACCTCAAGTGATATGCTCGCAATTGCTAAACAAGCATTTGAAGAGCACGGCATAGCAAAGCGCGTTAACGTTATTGAAGGCGAGCTCGATAAGCTATCAACTAAGGCCGATGCGGCGCTATGTCTACTCGTAATGCACTTTTTAAAAGACGACGGCAGCAAAAAGCAGCTACTAAAAAACATTAAAGCTAATTTAAATAAAGACGCAAACTTATTTATTAGCGATTTAATGAAACCCGAAACCGACTTTGAGCGCGAAGCACAAATTACTGTGTGTGCCGATTTAGGCTTAAGTGATGCAGGGCAAGCCTACACAGCTCAAAACTTAGACAGTGAATTTTACCCACTTGATAGAATGCGCTTTAGCGAGTTACTTAATGAATGCAAATACGGTATTCCTAAGCTTTATTTTAAAGCGCTTGGTTTTAGCGGATACGTTGTTTAACTTATCTTGAAGGATGCGGCCTGCACCATTTAACCGTATGTTTATGGCGCGGTATGGTTTTACATTCTTTATTAGAATCGGCACCTGGCTCGCTAACATATTGCGAGCTTGGTGCTACACTGGCACAGCCTGCGGCCAATAATATCGCAAATACGGGTATTAATTTTTTCACTTCATCACCTATTAAAATCTGTATTTAAGCGCTTTGCAGTTACTGTTAATGCAGAGCGCTTATTTGTTTAATTTGCCACGTCACTCACCAATATGGCGGGTAGTTATGCATCTACAAAAATAACTTCGCCAGTAATAAAGCCATCAACCGAGCGCTCAAACGCTTTACCTACAAGCTTGCTTGGTACGGGTTGAAAACCTGGCATCATTTCGCCATATACGTCCCACGCTTCTTCAAGCACAGTAGGGTTAACCACATTAATACGCGTGCCACGTGGCATTTCTAGTGATACGCATTTTGCAAACGTATCTATTGCGCCGCTTGTTGTTGCATCGGCAATCGCAAAAGGAATCGGTTTAACGTTTAAAATACCGCTAATTAGCGTAAATGAGCCGCCATCAGCAATGTACTTTTGACCAATACGTACAAGGTTAATTTGCCCCATCATTTTGCTCATAATGGTCGTCATCCACTGCTCTTCGCTCATATCAGCAAAGGTTTCGTATTCGCATAAACCCACTGTATTTACTAGGGCATCAAAGTGGCCTACTTTTTCGTACAAAGCGGTAATTGACGCTTCACTCGTAATATCAACAATATGATCTACATCGCCCGAGCGACCCGCTGTAATTACTTTATGCTTAGATAAACCGGTCAATGCCGCTTGACCCATTTTGCCCAGTGCACCGATTAAAATTACTGTTTTCATTGTTTGCTCCAATCATTCAATTTAGTGTGTAGGGGCATAATAAGGGGGTAGCTCGACAATTAGAAACAACCACTTCATGTAAGTGATACAAAAATAAATGGTAATGTGATACGTTAATAATGCTAAAACAACAAAGGCATTGGCATGAGTAAGTTAGACAGGCTAGATATAAAGCAGCTGCGTATTTTCCAGGCGCTCATTCGCGAAAAAAACGCATCAAAAGCGGCGAGTAAATTAGGCTTAACCCAACAAGCTGTGAGTGAGCAACTCAAAAAGCTGCGTGATGTATTTAACGACCAGCTGTTTTTAAGAAAAACCACCGGCTTTGTGCCAACGCCTTATGCAGAAGAGTTATCGGTAGATATAGACAAGCTGCTAAACGATTTTCAGGCATTATTAGCGCCTAAAATATTTGACCCAAAAACAGTTGATGGTGCGTTTGTAATAGCCGCTACCGACTACGCACAGCAAGTTGTTTTGCCAGCGCTTGTAAAAGAGTTAAGAGAGCAAGCGCCTAATTTAAAATTAATAATAAGAGACTTTGAACTCGATAGCCTGCACGATTTAATGGAAAACGGTAAAGTTGATTTAGCCATTGCCTTCCCTGACTACATCCCAAGTACTTACCCCATTATTAAGTTATTTGAGGAGCAACATATTTGCGTTACTTCAGCTAACTCATCAATAGCAGGCACAAAACCAACCCTTGCACAAATAGCCAGTTACCCAAGCATTATAGCCTCGCCTTCGCGCCCAAATTTTAAAGGCTCTATTGACGATTGGTTTAAAAGCTTTGATTTAACGCGCAATGTTGTTGTATCGGCACCGTGTTTTTCAATTGTGCCTATGTACCTAGAAACCACCGACTCCATCGCGTTTTTACCCTCACGCGCGGTAAGCTCCGAACTGGTAAAAATAGAGCTACAGCAGCTGCCAGCTCCGTTTGATGTAATAGCCGCGTGGCATCCACGCTACAATAAAAACCCACTGCATAAATGGGTAGTGTCAAAGTTATTGGTTGAGTAATTTGGATATATTAATTCTGATCAAACGCTTAAGACAAGCTCATCCTAAAACGTAGGTCGGTTAAGCGAAGCGCCACCCGATGCGCTAATATCCACATCACCTAACATGTTGCTGTGCCCGCAAACTCAAGAAATCTCACCAAGTGCTTTCATAGCGGCCTGCGCTTTATCGGTTTGTACAAAAATATGATCGTGATAAAACGCAGCTACTACGTTAGCGCTTATATTATGCTCGGTTAATTTGGCCGATACCGCAGCGGTTAACCCAACAGCCTCAAGGCTTGAATGCACATTAAGGGTAATTAAATTATATTTAGCTTCATAAGTAATACCGGCTTTATTGGCGGTATCTGCATTTAAAATAAGGGTTAGGCCTTCTTCTTCAACGTAACTGGCAAGCGGGTTTAAATGAACGTAGTCAGCAAGGTTGCCTGCTAAACAACAAAATATATATTCACCTTGTTTAAGCTCGGGGTTCATTGATTTTAATAACGTATTTAGCTCTAAAATTCCCGCCATGTTGAGTCCTTACATTTTTAATTAGATGTTTTAAGTTTCGCAACTAGCTCGCTTAATCGGGCTATTTTAATATTACTTAACTGCCGGTAATCAAAGTACGGGCACACAATAATGTTATTCGTTGTATCAATTGCAAACTCATCGTCTAACCAATTAAATTGCGCATTAAGCTTACCTTGCTGTAATAAGTTTTTAGCATGGGTTCGCCCAGCAATAATATGCAGTTGGTTTTTATTTGTGCCGTTAATGATGGGCGCACTAAATAACAGCGCTGTTTTACTGTTTTTTTGCAGTAAAAGTGTATCGCGATAAGCTTGCCAGCTAGCGGCTTGTTTAGCAAAGCTGTAATGCTCACTCGGTAGCGCAAACAACACTTTAGCGTATACGTTAAACACTTTACGCCAGCCATTACCACAGTGCTGGTTTATGGTATTTATTTGCTCGTTTATTACAGGCTCAACACTGTGTAGAGTTGCAAAGTAGGGCATAGGCGGCGCTTTTGCCACATAAACGGCTACGCTAAAGGCTTGCTCACCTAAGCCAATTAGTTGCTCACTCACACTAGCTCGCCTTTTTCTGCGCTAAAATACGGTCGAGGTTATTAGCAAAGTTTTGGCGGTCGGTTTGGCTAAGCGGTGGTGGCCCGCCACTCATTTCTACGCCGCTTGAGCGCATGGTATCCATAAAGTCGCGCACGTTTAATAACGAGCGAATATTCTCTGGCGTGTAAAGCTCACCCCGTGGGTTAAGTGCTTGGCCACCGTTATCTATAACTTCACTGGCTAGCGGTATGTCGCCAGTAATAACTAAATCGCCTTTTTCTACACGTTTTACTATTTCGTCATCGGCCACATCAAACCCGCTCGAAACCTGTACCCGGCTTATAAATTTTGAAGGCGGAATACGCATTGCATGGTTAGCTACTAAAATGGTTGGTGTTTGCGTGCGCTCAGCGGCTCTAAAAAGTATTTCTTTTATTACCACAGGGCATGCGTCGGCATCTACCCATATTTTCATGCTTAAACCTTTTAATTGCTCTAGTATTTAGCTGATCCTATAGCAATTTATTTTAATCGGCTAGCAAACTTTATTGGCTTAGAGCCGTACAAACAACATCACTTTTAAAAAGGAGCTTTCATGAAGGCCATTACGACTATTTTACTCATTACAGGGTTATTTTTACTCACCGCCTGCACAAGCGCACCGGAGGGCATTACTCCGGTTAAAAACTTTGACCTTGAGCAATACAAAGGTAAGTGGTACGAAATTGCCCGCCTTGATCACTCATTCGAAGAGGGCATGGAGCAAGTAACCGCGACTTACACCGTAAATGACGATGGCACAGTAAAAGTGCTCAACAAAGGTTTTATAACTAAAGAGCAAAAGTGGGATGAAGCACAGGGCTTAGCTAAATTTGTAGAAGGCACTGACACAGGCCATTTTAAAGTCTCGTTTTTTGGTCCATTTTATGGTGCTTACGTTATTTTTGAATTAGACCAAGACGACTACCAATATGCGTTTATTACAAGTTATAACCGCGACTTTTTATGGTTTTTATCGCGTACACCGACCGTTAGTGACAAGCTTAAACAACATTTTATAGCTAAAGCAAACAAACTAGGCTTTGCTACAGAGCAAATTATTTGGGTTAAACAGTAGGATATTTAGCTATGTAAAGGGGCTTTACAGTTGTTGAGCAAATGATTGTTACAGCTGTAATAAAACGATCATCTCACTGTAAGGTAAGTTAAATATGTTAGGGCTATATTAGCTGCACTTGCAACGAGACATGCAAGTGTTGGACATACTGAATATCCCCCTATTGTTGGCAAGCTTTATAGCTTGCCATTTTTTTTGCCTAAAATTAATGGCTTTCTTTGGATCAGGTTTTTACTAACTAAAGTGAATTTACTGCCAGTAATAGCCCAGATAAGCCAATCAGTAACATATTTAAAAAGCTAAATGGCTTAATCAACTTTTCTATAAAATTATAAAAAATCGTTATAATTAATACACTTAGCCCCATAAAGCCACAAAACAGTAAAGCACCGTATCCCTGCTGAGTAACCACACAGAGCAATAAGCTTAGTAAAATACTGATCCAGGCAACTATTAGCAGTAAATTACTTTGCAGCTTAGAGGGACGCGTTGTAAACACCGTTTTAAAATGTGCAGGCTTTGCCAAAGCAAAACCATTAAAAGCAAACAAACAGAGGCTAAAGCTTAGTAAATCAATCATGCTTTTTGCCTCTTTTTATTATTGGCTAGGTTATTAGCTGTTTTTTTAGATGCGCTAGAAGCAGTACGTAATTTTTCGGTTTGTACTAAAAACAGTATGCTAAACAGTAAAAATACCGCATCGAAAATAAACAAGGCCCATTGCTTATTAAGTAAGTAGCTCACTATATTGCCCTGTGTGGTGAGCGCATTTATTGCCGGTACACTCAAACACGCTAGGGCACTTATGGCTGCCATTACACGCCATTGCAGCCTATCGCGCTTTAAAAGTGCCATAACGGCAACCACTAACCATGCTAAAAAGAACGCTGTAACTTCTTTGTCACCACGCCCTGCTACGGTCGGGCTAAGTAACCTATTGGCAATAAAAAAGGCGCAAGTAGCCAGTGGTAAACCCATAATGGTGGCAAGGTTTAAACCTTCGACTAACTGTAAGCCAAATGAGGCTTTTCCCTTATTACGCTCGCGTATGCGTTTAGCCCACATTATGCAGCCAGAGGCAATCATTACACAGCCTGCAATACCGCCAAGTACGTATAACCAGCGCAGTAAAGGCGTAGCAAAGCGCCCTGTATGCATAGAGTTAAGTGATTCATAAAGTGCTTTACTACTGCTAAGTTCGTCATCAGTTTGTGCAACTAATTCGCCGGTAGCACCACTAAACAAAAGCCGTGGAGATTGATCGCGAAGCGCCTTTGCAGGGCTTACCAATACCGTTACTGTTGAAGCGGCCATATTCGGTTTACTAACCTGAACACGCGTAATATCTGCACTAGGCCACTTAGTATAAACTTGATCCAAAATAGTGTTTATAGGGAGCAAATCTGCACTGCCTTGGGCGTTATTAGTCACGTTATTGCTAGGTGTTACATCGTTAAAAAAGCCACGCATACCCTTGTCGTAAGTCGTTAACGCAGGGTAGGGGAACAACATAAATATAAGCGTAATGATGCCTGTGTAGGTAATCATTAAATGAAACGGTAGGGCAAGTACCGAGCTTAAATTATGCGCATCTAACCAGCTACGAGTCCCTTTATCGCGCCTAAAGGTAAACATATCTTTAAATATGCGCTTATGAATAACCACGCCGGAAATTATTGCCAGCAGCATAAAAAAGCTGGCAAAACACACTACCCAGCGACCTGTTATGGCATCTAAATAATAAAGCTGATAATGCAACCGGTAAAAAAAGTTACCACCTTTACTTTCAACAAAAGGAGGCAGCGCTTTCATGGTGTTTGGGTTTAATTGGGTATTTACAAACTGACTGCGGCGCTGCCCCGGCTCTTTAGGTTTTGCATAGCCATATACCAAATACGGTATTCGCTCTTCCGGCAAGGTAATACGCCAACTAGGGGAATTTGCAGCGTGCTGATTTAAATAATCAAAGCCCTTAATAATTTGCTGCCTTTGCGCGGCCACTCTGTCTGTTTGGGCTTGCACATTGTGTATAGCCGGCTGATTCCACAGATTTATTTCGTCTCTAAAAAAGCTCGCTGTGCCTGCAAAAAATATTACGTAAATAATCCAACAGGTAAGTAAGCCCACCCAGGTATGTAGCCAGGTCATCGACCTAAAAAAACTGTCTTTCATAGCCAAGCCTTCAGTAATGCCAATACAGCAACAAAAAAACCTGTGCTTAGTAAAATACTGATCCAAACAGTTTTTAACGACTTAACCGAAAACGCATAAATAAACACTGCGGCGTAAATTAAAATACTGATAGACACACACAGTAATACGGCATCTTGCTTAGAAATGGGCAGCAGTACACTTAATAATGAAATACACGCTGAGGTAAACGCATAACCACCCACTATGGCAATAATAAAACGCAAAAATACTAACACTCTATAGCTTTGGGCCACATTTAAAAGCGCAGCTAGGTTAGTTGTTGTAAAAGGTGCTATGTGCAGAGGTGCCTGCATAGTTAACAAATCCCTTATTCAAATACGAGAATAAAAATAAGGCGTTATTATAAAGCTTACAAATACAAAAGATAGCGATTCTCATTTGTATATTCTAGTTAATTTAACATTAGTGCCTAGCATGTTAGTAAAATACTGATCTCTGCTGTTTTAGGGTTATTGCTTAGCTAATTACGAAGGTTTACAGTGGTCAATACTGGCAAGCCAAAGAGTAAATTTAAAATGAGCAACCACGAAAAACTAAATTATGTAGAGTTTCCCGCGTGCGATTTAACAGCTACAAAAAGCTTTTTTACTAACGTGTTTAACTGGCAATTTACCGACTATGGCCCAGAGTATACGGCATTTAGCGGCCAAGGGCTTGATGGTGGCTTTTTTAAAGCACCGCTTAAATCACTTACTCAACATGGGGCCGCACTGCTGGTGTTTTACAGTAACGACATTCACGCAACCTATAAAAAAGTAGCGCAATATGGCGGCAAAATAGTAAAACCTATTTTTGAGTTCCCCGGTGGCTGCCGATTTCACTTTACCGAGCCCAGTGGTAACGAATTTGCCGTATGGTCAGAAAAACAATAAATATATCAAATAATTAGTTGTTACTTTCAAGTGAGATCACGATTTTACCAACTAATAACTAATTTGAGTAAAATAAACCGATTTTTTACCAACTCATTAGGTCTAAATGGCCATTTAGAACAAAATTCAAGCATTTAAGGCCAGATTTATATGGATCCGAGCAATTTAATTGAGCAAGTTAGTAAATGCGTGATCTGTGAACCTCATTTACCGTTAGGTGCTCGCCCCGTTATACAATTTAATGCCAATGCGCGTATTTTAATTGCCGGCCAAGCACCGGGCATAAAAGTACACGAAACCGGCAAGCCTTTTAACGACGCAAGCGGAAACCGCCTACGCGAATGGCTTGGGCTAAGTGTTGATGAGTTTTATGATCCGCAAAAAATAGCTATTTTACCTATGGGATTTTGTTACCCTGGTAAAGGTAAGTCGGGCGACTTACCCCCGCGTAAAGAATGTGCACCCGCTTGGAGAGCGCAATTACTGGCCGCTCTGCCAAATTTAGAGCTTACAATCGTGCTCGGTAAATACGCGCAGGCTTATCATTTACCGCATACTAAAAACAGGCCCTTAACCGAGTTAGTAAAATCGTGGCGTGAATATTGGCCAGAGCATTTGGTGCTACCACACCCAAGCCCACGCAATAATATTTGGCTTAAAAAAAATCCATGGTTTGCACAAGATGTACTGCCAGAACTTGCTGAGCGCGTTGCTGCAATATTAAATGAAGAACCACAATGAACAGCTATAAATCAAACGGTTATATGCTTGTAAAGGGGCTTTACAGCACCGAAGAGCTAAATAAAATTAAGCTCCTAGTTAATGCCTTTCATACACAGTGGAAAACTAATAACCGTGAGCTTTATAAATCCCGTGCAATTAACAGCTCGGGCATAACAAATAGTGAATATTTAACGGCGCAGCAAAATGAGTTTTTATTTAGTTTAATAGCTGATAACAAATTAATTAAGCGTGTAAAACAGGCGATTAGTGAGCCACTGTTTTTAAATACTCAGTTATTTTTTAATCCCGTTAATGTTACACAAAAAAATTATTGGCATCGCGATATGCAATACCATTTAAATGTGCAAGAGCAACAAGCTGCGTTAAACGGGCCCGACGTAGTGCACTGCCGGTTAGCCCTTGAAGACGAGCCAGGTATAGAGCTTGTGCCCCACTCGCATAAAAATTGGGATACACCAGAGGAGCTAAATGTACGTTTTGCAAAAAATAATAAGCTGCCAAGCGATAACCTAACTACAGGCAAAGTTATTAAACTTAATGCGGGTGACTTACTGTTGTTTTCAGCCAATATGATTCACCGAGGCTTATACGGCAAAAACCGTTTAGCACTGGATATTATTTTTTGCGAAAATGCACCACAGCTTACTGCCTTTATCAATGCAGCAAACACCCCAAGCTCGGCAGTAGCAAATAAAACCGCTAATCCACAAGTATTTTTTAACCCACTTTAAACCCGCTATAACCCCATTTAAAACAACACTTTTTCGCTTAACTATAAATATTACTAATAGTGCTGAATAAATAAACATCACTGTTATTTATTTTAAGACTCGTCAGTATGAAATAGACGCAAAATCATCCAATAAAAATAACCTCTATAATGGAGTTGCAGCTATGACAACTGAACACACACAGTCACACACACGTTTAAAACCTGCTTTTTTAAAACAAAAAACACTTACTTTATTTACGCTCAGCGCATTAAGCGTGGGTATGGCACAAGCTGGCGAGCAAAAAATAAATAAAAGTGAGCTTGAAACCATTACCGTCACCTCGCAAAAGCGGGTGCAATCGCTACAAGATATTCCTACCTCTATTCAAGCGCTTTCTGGCGACTACCTCGAGCAAAACAGTGTTGACGATTTACTCGCCCTAAGCGAAAACCTACCTAACGTGCATATAACCGAAACCTCAAGCAGCAAACGTATTTTTGTACGCGGCATAGGCTCGGGTACTAACTCAGGCTTTGAGCAATCGGTTGCTATGTATAAAGATGGCGTGTATTTAGGGCGCGGGCATCAGGCTAAATTTCCATTTTTAGATATGCAGCGCCTTGAGCTTATAAAAGGCCCGCAGTCGGTTATGTTTGGTAAAAACGCCACAGCAGGAGCCTTTAGTATGATCTCAAATTCGCCAACCGATGTACTTGAAGGCAATGTATCGGCAGAGTTTGGATCAGATAACGAAAAGCGTTTTACCGGCGTTATAAACATTCCTATTAACGATGATTTAGCCATGCGTATTGCCGCGTTTGACCACTCTGTTGATGGCTTTTTATATAACCAAGCGCGCCAAAGTGATGAGCAATCTAACGACTCATCAGGTGCACGTTTATCAATAGATTGGCAAATAAACGATGATATAAACGCATTATTTAAATGGGAACACGGTGAGTTTGAGTCGCACGGTTCACGCTATCAATACATTATTGATACTCCCAACCGAGATTTACAAATAGCAAATGACCCTACTAACCCAGGCAATGTAGGGTATCGTTCACTTTTATTAAGCGACAACTCGGGCCTTGATTACACAAGTTCAGTATCGGGCGATGGTCACCCAGGTGGGCTTAATGAGCAAAGTAAAACCACGCTTGATAACGCATCACTTAAATTAACCTATAACCATGGCGAATACGAATTTACCTCTGTAACCACGTATAGCGAGTATGATTGGGACTCAACTTTTGATGCCGACTTTTCAGAAATCCCGCTTATAAAACAAGACTACTTAGAAACCTATAACCAGTTTACGCAAGAGTTTAGAGTAAGCTCGCCAACAGGGCGCACGCTTGAATACGTAGCGGGCATTTTTTACATGAGCAGCGAGCTTGAACACCCAAACGATATTTTATTTGGTGCATCGTTACTTATTCCTGATTTAGTGGGTACATCATTGGGCGTAAATGCGCTGTTTGATCAAGACCAACAAAGCTACTCAGCATTTACCGCCCTTACTTGGAATGTAAACGCGCAATGGCGCGCTAATTTTGGCCTGCGTTATCAAAAAGAAGAAAAAGAAGTAAGCAGCGTACAAAGTGTGTATAGCGTATTTGAGCCAAACACACCGCAAGCCGTACAACAATTTGCTAATGCCGCTGCGCCCACTATTGCAGGGCAGCTTTCGGGCGCGGGGGTACATAACCTTAACGCTAAGCGTGATGAATCGCACTTATCACCCAATATTAGTGTGCAATATTTAGGGTTTAACAACACCATGTTATTTGCAAGCGCTGGCATAGGCTACAAAGCCGGTGGTTTTGATGGCTCTGGCTTAAATGGCTCACAAGGTAACACGGTTGATGAAAACTCAGGCTTTGAGTTTGACGACGAAAAAGCCACAAACTTTGAATTTGGCATAAAAGCCGAGCCAATTAAAAATACTCTACAAGTAAATGCTACACTGTTTTACACCCTGTACGATGACCTACAAGTATCTGAATTTAATGGTAATGCATTTGTAGTTAAAAATGCCGCCGAAACCAAAGTAAAAGGGATTGAGCTCGATTCGCGCTGGGCAATAAATCAAAGTTGGCAGCTATCGGCAAACCTTGCGGTGCTTGATTTTGAATACGAACAATACGCCAGTGCATCGCCAACGGTTATGCAAAGCGAGCTACTTGGCCAAGCATTTCAAGATTTAACCGGGCAAACTGGCGCCTTTGCTCCCGATTACTCAGGCAATATAGCGATTGATTACAATACCGAGGTGTTTTCAAACCTTACTTTAAGTAGCAATTTAGCGCTTAACTTTAGTGACGATTACTTTTTAGAGCAAGATCTTGACCCAATAGCCAAGCAAAGCGCTTTTGAAAAGCTAAATTTACGCATAGAGCTAGGTAGCAGTGAAGGAGATTGGTCGGTGGCGTTATTGGCTAAAAATTTAACCGATAAACACACTTTTTCGCAGGCCAACGATGTACCAGTAATTAGCTACGCACACCGTTTTTTATCAGAGCGTGGGCGCAGTTATCACGCACAATTTAATTACCGCTTTTAAGTTTGTCAGCAGGGATAAGTTGCTGGGCTAAACCTAGCAGCTTTTCTCGCATCCAACTATTTACTAAATCGTCATCAGCTTGTTCGTGCCAATACATGTGCACGGGCATTAACGGCACATCAAACGGCAAGCTAGTTACATGCACAGGCATTTGCTCTTTTAATACCTGCGCGTACGCGTTTGGCATTGTCATTATCATGTCGCTTTGGCTAATCACTTTAGTCGCCGCAAAATAATGTTCACATTTAAGCACTACATTACGGGCAAGTGCATGCTTTGCCAGCGCCATATCAATAATATCTACCTGCGCACCTTTTAACGACACCAACGCGTGCGATGCCTTTGCGTAATTTTGTACGGTTAAGTCATTTAATATTGGGTGATCGTGCCTACAAATTAGCGAAAAATGCTCATTACAAATAAAGGTGTTTTTTATGTGGTTACTCGTTGGGGTAAGCACATCAATGACTATATCGAGCTCTTGGTTTTCGAGTGATTTTTCCATATCAACATGCGACACCTGTCGGCTGTTAATCGTGATATTGGGGGTGTTTGTGAGTAGGTCGCTCATTAGTGGCGGAAAAAATATCGATTCTAAAATATCTCTAAAGCCAAATTTAATTTCGCGCTTAAAGGCGGCTATATCAAAAAGCCGTTCGTTATTTAAGGTTGACTCTAATACCTGCACCGACTCAATAACTTGCGCTATTATTTTTTGGCAAAAAGGAGAGGGCACCATACGCCGCCCGTGGCGAATAAATAATGGGTCGTCAAACTTTTCTCTAAGGCGAGAAAGCGCATGGCTAACAGCAGGTTGCGTTAAATGCAGTTTATCCGCTGCAGTGGTAATACTGCCCTCTTGATATACCGTTTTAAGTATTACAAACAGGTTTAAATCTATCTTTCCATGCATAGTATTTATGTTTAACCATTAATTAACATCACTTCTATTTATCTTAAGCGAGACTAAACTAAAGTCAACAGAGTTTAATTTAGGATTATTATGAGCAATACACTAGAGCAGCAAGCCGCAAAAATGACCATAGGCAGCGACAAATTTAAACTTATTATGCCGCCTAAATTTAACACCCTAAACGAGCAACGCAGCTACGAAAAACAACGCCTAGCCGCTGGGTTTAGAGTATTTGCCATGTACGGTTTTGATGAAGGACTTGCTGGGCACATAACACTTCGCGACTGCATAGAGCCCGATACCTTTTGGGTAAACCCTGTGGGTATGCACTTTGCGCATATTAAAGCGTCAGATCTTATTCGAGTTGATCATAAAGGTAATATTATTGAAGGCAGCACACCGATTAATAACGCCGCGTTTACTATCCATTCACGCATACACATGGCGCGACCCGACGTAAACGCA
>NZ_DCYU01000126.1:23838-25430 GCF_002331165.1 Pseudoalteromonas sp. UBA2102 | reverse complement strand
AATAATAGTACTGGACTTTAACCAGTGAACCTCACCTTCTTTTACTTAAAGCAGTGACGCTCTCTTTTCTAACTGAGCTAACAACTCATATAGAATTTTAGATGTGTACACTTAATAAAGTGGTGGGTGATACTGGACTTGAACCAGTGACCCTCGCCTTGTAAGGGCGATGCTCTCCCAACTGAGCTAATCACCCACATCTAAACAACATTACATTGCTGCGTTGTTGTGGGGCGCTATTATAGATAGAGTTGCAAATGTGTCAACACTTGAATGATAAAAATGTGCTGAATGAAGGTTTTATAAACAGTGCAGGGTGGTTGGCGTTTACTTTATCATCAAATTTAAGTTGTTAGGGTAAATTAACAGCTGAATCTGAACTAAGTGCCTGCCTTATTTTTACTTACAATAAAAAGCATTGCTTAAATAAGCTAATAAAAGGCGATGTTGAAATTGATACAGTAAGCGTGACGTTTTATCAAAAAGAAGATTTATGACTATATAAGGTTTTAAATTATTGAACTGGTATACGGTACTTTTTAAAAGGTACGAACACGTTAAAGGGCATAAGCAGTTATCTGTATTGCCATTAGTGCGAATAAACTTTAATTAACGCCATGGGTTTTGGCACAATGACAACAAAAAAGAGCCTATTACCCAAACTGGAACATAGTGCTTAAAAACAGCACGAGTTATTTGCTAGCACTTTTAACGACGGCCTAATTCACTTCAATTTTTATATGTGTGTACAAGCAACTTAAAAAGGGAAGGGTTGAGCATTTAATAATAAGGTTATCGAATAGAGCCCTCGCATTTTAATAACACACTTAAATGCGGGGTTTAGCCTTGGTTTTAGTACTTTTTTAACCCCAACTCAATTTGCATATAAATGTATACCTTTTATGTTAAACATTATTACTTCATCAACGAGGTATAAATAGATAATTAACCTGTTTATAGTACTGTGAGATGAAGTACAGGCCAAATTTTGTCGAAATTGTATTTTTTTGCATGTCTGATAGCCAGTTTGTTGAAAATTAAACCATTTAAATAAAGTGGCATAAAAAACTGTTGACTTTATTTTGGGGGGTGCATAGAATGCGCCCCGCACTCAGCGATACACAACGTGTTAAACACGTTAGGTATTAAAAGGTTTGGGGCTATAGCTCAGCTGGGAGAGCGCTTCGCTGGCAGCGAAGAGGTCTGCGGTTCGATCCCGCATAGCTCCACCAAATCTTTGTGCATGTCCTAGGGTAGCAGTTTTCTGTGTCCCCATCGTCTAGAGGCCTAGGACACCGCCCTTTCACGGCGGTAACAGGGGTTCGAATCCCCTTGGGGACGCCATCTAACAAATAGTTAGGCGTGGTTTTACCAAGAGAATAGCGTAACACTTAAAGCTCGAGTCTTTATGTGTATTAAACGTATTACCTTAGCACCTCATGATATGAGTTAAACTTATCAATTGTCCTAGTGACACTTTTTAGTGTCCCCATCGTCTAGAGGCCTAGGACACCGCCCTTTCACGGCGGTAACAGGGGTTCGAATCCCCTTGGGGACGCCACTTACTATTTATAGTAGGGTAGTGTTATTAA